>NZ_JALRMO010000002.1 GCF_023276405.1 Paenibacillus hamazuiensis | reverse complement strand
CCCGGGTTCGACAGTCGGTAGATGCACAATCCGTCTCAAACCCAAGCGGGACAAGGGATGCGGCAGTTGTGGATAACTACGTGTGGTGCCTACATCTTTTGGGGGTCAAGAGAGCGAAATATCCCATATTTGCTGGGGTTCTGCGATTTGCAAGGCCGAAACAATTGCCCGATGTTCGTCCGTTAATTCCGTCCGTTGCCGCAGCTTTCCACCATCCAAACGGTACTCAACCAGATGCAGCGTCTGCATGAGCGAACGAATCTCGCGCCACGTTTGACCGGTTTGGTTTTCTGCAATCCGGATGAGCATCAAGGCCAGCCAGCAAAGCAGGACATGTGCGCGAATCCGTTCTTCTTTCCGGTGGTAGACCGGCCGCAGTTCCAGCGATTGCTTGAGTGTCCGAAACGCTGCTTCCACCTGAAGCAATTGCTTGTACCCGAGTGCCACGTCTTCCGTGGACAAGGTGTCGTCAGAGGTGCGCAGCAAGTATTTGCCGTCCAGATGCTCCATCGCTTTGACGGCGGCCAGATCGATACGCAGATTGCCGCGCTTGTCGGTCTTGAGATACCGTTTGTACGTCGGATGGCTGTGTAGACGGCAGTGTGCCCCGGTATGCGCTTCGCCGTCCAGTTCCTTCAACCGGGCAAGCTCCGTGCGCAGCTGCTCCAGATGCGCTTCGCGCCGGGCGGCATCCCGCTTTGCTTCTTCCGGATTGCGAACGAGCACGTATCGCTTGCGCGCTTCGCCATCCCCCACGACGATCTCCTTGACCTCCAGGTTGTCTCGGATCGTTTTGAAACGTCCCGGATGCGCGAGTGCCGCTTCGACGGTCGGCTTGCCCGACGTCATCTTCTCCCCGGCAATGTAGTGGCCGCCGCTCTGTTGCAGTACGCGCAGATTGTCTTCGGAGGAGAAACCGCGGTCGACGACGGTAATCACACGCCCGAGTTTCCACCCGATCAGATCCTTTTTCACCTGCGGCACAACGTTCATATCCGACGTATTGCCCGGCCACACCCAACAACGAATCGGGATGCCCTCACGCGTGACAGCAAAACCGATGACCACCTGCGGAAGGTCGGGGCGATGGTCTTTCGAATAACCGGTTTTGCGAAAATCGTCTTCGTCGTCCTCTTCCGTCTCAAAATACGTGGAGGTCGTGTCGAAGAACAGCAGATCGACTTCCAGATTCAGCAAATCCGCTACCGTATGGAACACTTCACGCTGGATGCTTTCTTCCGACGTGAGCAGAAAATCCATTGCCCGGTAGCCATGCTGCACGTCAAACGCCGGAAGGTCCGGGATGACCACTTCACGATCCACCCAATCTTCAATCGCCAGCTTGCTGCTTGGTGCCAGCGCCCGATTGGCCACCATGGCAAAGATGGCGCGTTCAACCGGCATGCGGTATTCCCGGTCGGCAAGTCGTCGTGTAATCGCTTCGCCGATACCAAGCTTCTTCCAAAGTTGATCGAGCAGCCATACGCCGCCCAGCGAACGACTGCTAAGGAGCGTAACCGAAGCGGGTTGCGCTGAAGATGGAGAGGGCGCTTGCGGCTCGCCAATAAAACGGTGGATGCTGGCGGCAAGACGTTTCAAGCCCTCCATGTCCAGTTCGTCAGCGCGGCCGAAATGGTACAGGACTTTCGCTTGTGGAGTTCCGGTCACAGGATTTCGCTCATTATGGGCGAGCTGTACGTAACGGGTGATCGAACCGTTTTTATTTTTACGAGAGATTGTTCGTATATACATATCTACAGGATATAATATATACTACAAGAAATGCAACAAAAATATCTAATTATCCACAAAAATTTAGTGCCTACAGTTTTTTGGATTTTTTCGCGTCGTAGTGCCTGTGGAAAAGTCCGAAAAGCCGCGTCAAATCTGGATTTCAGTTGTCCACAGCACCCAAAAGGGTGCCTACTTTTCGAGGGTTACTGTCGAACCCGGGGTGATGGATGCTTTGGAAGGAGGCTGAGAGCCGGGAAAACCGTCTCTCGGCCGGGTGTTCCTGCGCATCTGGGGAGTGAGAGCGTGAAAAAAGCGCTCTCGGGTTGCCTTTATGAGTGGTGAAGGGCGATTGGGTAGGCGGAGAGCCGGAAAAACCGTCTCTCAGCCGCACGTTCCCGCGCTGACGGGGTCCGAGAGCGGGAAAAAAGCGCTCTCGGGGTTGCTTTATGAGCGGGGAAGGTCGATCGGGGAGGCCGAGAGCCGGAAAAACCGTCTCTCGGCCGGGTGTTCCTGCGCTGACGGGGTCTGAGAGCGTGAAAAAGCGCTCTCGGGTTGCTTTATGAGCGGTGAAGGGCGATTGGGGAGGCTGAGAGCCGGAAAAACCGTCTCTCAGCCGCACGTTCCCGCGCTGACGGGGTCTGAGAGCGTGAAAAAGCGCTCTCGGGTTGCTTTATGAGCGGTGAAGGGCGCTCGGGGAGGCTGAGAGCCGGAAAAATCGTCTCTCAGCCGGGTGTTTCCGCGCTGATGGGGTCTGAGAGCGGGAAAAAAGCGCTCTCGGGTTGCTTTAAGAGCGGTAGGCTGAGAGCCGGAAAAACCGTCTCTCAGCCGCACGTTCCCGCGCTGACGGGGGCCGAGAGCTGGAAAAAGCGCTCTCGGGATGCTTTATGGCGCGGGGCGAAGGGAAGCTCTACTTTGACGTGCCTGCATAGGGAATGCTCCTTAATTATCTTTATCGATAAATGGTGCTTTTTTTAAAACACGAACATTGAAATCGAATAATCGCTTAATGTACGTATTATGTGCGGAAATATTTCATAATGTCAGTAATAATAACATGAAATATTGAATAATAAGGAAATTTCGGTTATATTGGATTTATAAAATAAATCATGTCATTAAATATGACGTATAAATGGTGGTATACGGTTAATCGACGGGGTGGAAAGGATATATATGACATATGATGTGATGGAAACTTGAGAAGCGGGGAGTGGGATCATGAAGAGAAGGCTTGTTTTGGTCGGGAACGGGATGGCCGGAGTGAACTGCATTGAGCATATTATCAAACTTGCACCCGGGAAGTTCGACATTACAATATTTGGAAGCGAGCCGCATCCGAACTATAACCGCATATTGCTGTCTTCCGTGCTCGCGGGAGACTCCACGATGAAAGACATTGTGATCAACGATTGGGATTGGTACCGCGAAAATCACATTACTTTCCACGCGGGCCAGACCGTGACGAAAATCGATACGATCCATAAAACGGTAACTTCGGACCAGGGCGTCACTGTGCCATACGACGACCTCATTCTCGCTACGGGATCGCTTCCGTTTATGCTCCCGCTGCCGGGGGCGGACAAGGAAGGGGTTATCGCGTTCCGCGACATCAAGGACTGCGAAACGATGATCGAAGCCGCGAAAAAATACAAGAAGGCGGTCGTCATCGGCGGAGGCTTACTTGGGCTCGAGGCGGCGCGCGGGCTGCTCAACCTGAATATGGATGTTTCCGTCGTTCACATCTTCAGGCATTTGATGGAGCGGCAGCTCGACGAAACCGCCTCGCGTATGCTGCAGATCGAGCTCGAACGGCAGGGCATGAAGTTTTTGCTGGAAAAGCAGTCCGAGCAAATTCTCGGCAAGAAGCGGGTAACCGGACTGAAGTTCAAGGACGGCAGCATGGCGGAGGCCGATCTCATCGTTATGGCTGTCGGCATTCGCCCGAATGTGGCGCTCGCCAAAGAAAACGGCATCGAAGTGAACCGCGGCATTGTGGTCGACGACTTTTTGCAGACAAACGTGCCTCACGTGTATGCGGTCGGCGAATGCGCGGAGCATCGGGGCGTTGCCTACGGACTTGTCGCTCCGCTCTATGATCAGGGCGATGTGCTGGCGAAAAAGCTGTGCGGCATAGACTGCGCGCCGTACGAAGGTTCGGTCACGTCGACCAAGCTGAAGGTTTCCGGTGTCGATGTGTTCTCGGGCGGCCAGTTTATGGATGCACCGGATACGAAGTCGATTCGCGTGCAGGACGACATCGACGGCATTTACAAGAAGATTGTGATCAAGGACGGCAAGGTTATCGGAGCGGTCATGTTCGGTGATACGAGCGACAGCTCCCGCATCTTCAAACTCATTCGCAGCGGAGAAGATATCGGCGGCCGGGAGAAAGAGGTCATTTTGGGCGAAGGGGCGGGCAAAAGCTCAGGCGGATCTTCCGTCGCCTCCATGTCCGCGGACGAAATCATATGCGGCTGCAACGGTGTCACGAAAGGGGCGATCGTTCAGGCGATTCAGGAGAAAGGCCTCACCTCCGTCGACGAGATTCGCGCCTGTACGAACGCATCTCGCTCCTGCGGCGGCTGCAAGCCTTTGGTCAAGGAACTGCTGGCATGTACGCTCGGGGAAGACGCCGTGACGGCAAGCAAAGAAGGCATTTGCGGCTGCACGGCGATGAGCCGGGACGAAGTGGTGGAGGCGATCCGTTCCATGCACCTGACAACCGGCAAGGAAGTGATGAACGTGCTTGGCTGGAGCAACCCGGAAGGCTGCTCGAAATGCCGCCCGGCGCTCAACTATTACCTCGGCATGGTATGGCCGGAAGAGCACGAAGACGAGCGCGAGTCGCGATTCGTCAACGAGCGCAACCATGCCAACATCCAGCATGACGGAACGTATTCGGTGGTGCCGCGCATTTACGGCGGCGTCACTTCCCCGCAGGAGCTGCGGAAAATCGCCGACGTCGCGGACAAATACAATGTGCCCATGGTGAAAATTACCGGGGGACAGCGCATCGACCTGCTCGGCGTGAAGAAGGAAGATTTGCCGAAAATGTGGGCCGATCTCGACATGCCGTCCGGCTATGCTTACGCGAAAGCGCTGCGTACGGTCAAAACGTGCGTAGGCAGCACGTTTTGCCGTTTCGGCACGCAGGACTCCATTAAAATGGGAATCGAGCTGGAGAAAAAATACGAACGGCTGAACACGCCGGCGAAAGTGAAAATGGCGGTTTCCGGCTGCCCGAGGAATTGTGCGGAATCGGTGATCAAGGATTTCGGCGTCGTAGCGATCGACGGCGGCTGGGAGCTTTATGTCGGAGGCAACGGCGGCGTCAAGGTGCGGGCTGCGGATCTGCTTTTCAAGGTAAAAACCGAGGAAGAGGTTATCGAATATTGCGGCGCTTTCCTGCAGCATTACCGGGAAACGGCGAAATGGAACGAGCGTACCTCCGAATGGGTCGAACGCGTCGGGTTGGAATCGATTCGCCAGGCTTTGGATACCCCGGAAAAGCGGGCAGCGCTGGTGGAGCGGATCGAAAAAACGCTCGGTCTGACGAAGGATCCCTGGAAAGAAATCATCGAAACGCGGGAGCTGCGGACGCTGTTCGATGATTTGCCGGCCCCGGAAGCGGCCGCGGCACGCGAAAGCTAAGACGAGGAGGATGGCGATCATGGAACGTTTACTGGTGGCCCACATTTCGGAAATCCCGCCGCTTCGGTCCCGCACGGTTCGGGTAGGCGGTATCGAGGTGGCGATATTCAAGCTTTCCAGCGGCGAATTGTATGCGGTTGAAAACAGATGCCCACACAAGGCAGGCAAGCTTTCGGAAGGCATCGTCTGCGATCATCACGTCTTTTGTCCGCTGCACGATTGGAAAATCAACGTCAAGGACGGGCTCGTACAAGCTCCCGACGAAGGCTGCGTGCGGACGTTTGCCGTCGAAACCGATGCGGTTAGCGGCAACGTTTATCTGAAAATCGCTTCGGGCAGCTTATCGGCTTGACCCTGCATTTGCGGCATATGCAACTGTTTATGAGACGGCTCCTCGGCTTCGCCGGCGAGGGCGTCTCTTTTTTTGGCTGGAAAGGTATAGGGAATTCTTTCGTTTGGTACGATAAGTTTATTCGCTAAAAAGCAAAGCTCTCAGCTTGGTTTATTGTGGCAAACTTTCTTGCGGAATGGTACAATAAAGCGAGTGGTTTTCCGTGTACTCTAATGTAAGCACACGTGAACATTTTCATAATGGCGTTTCAAAAATCCAACGTTTCGAACTAAGATTCAGGAGGGTTATGCAATGACTGTAACGAACAAATCGATTCAACAATTGTCGATCGACACGATTCGTACGCTGTCGATCGATGCGGTGCAGAAGGCGAACTCCGGTCACCCGGGCATGCCGATGGGCGCTGCGCCGATGGGATACGAGCTGTACGCGCGCGTGATGAAGCACAATCCGGAGAACCCGCAGTGGATTAACCGCGACCGTTTCGTATTGTCCGCCGGACACGGCTCCATGCTGCTGTACAGCTTGCTGCACCTGAGCGGTTACGACCTGCCGATGGAAGAGCTCAAGCAGTTCCGCCAATGGGGCAGCCTGACGCCGGGCCATCCGGAAGTATATCATACGCCGGGCGTTGACGCGACGACGGGTCCGCTCGGACAAGGCTTCGGCATGGCGGTGGGCATGGCTTTGGCTGAAGCTCATTTGGCTGCAGTATATAACAAAGAGAACTACCGCATCATCGATCACTACACATATGTCATTTGCGGCGACGGCGACCTGATGGAAGGTATCTCCAGCGAAGCGGCTTCGCTTGCTGGACATCAGAAGCTCGGCAAGCTGATCGTGCTGTACGATTCCAACGATATTTCGCTGGACGGCGAGCTCAGCCTTTCGTTTGCGGAGCAGGCGAAGAGCCGTTTTGAAGGATATGGCTGGCAATATTTGCGCGTGGAGGACGGAAACGATCTGGAAGCGCTGCATAAGGCGATTTTGGAAGCGCAGGCGGACTACCGTCCAACGTTGATCGAAGTCAAGACCATCATCGGTTACGGAAGCCCGAACAAGGCGGGCAAAGGCGGACATGCCGGCCCTCACGGATCTCCGCTCGGAGCGGACGAAGTCGTACTCACGAAAAAGGCTTACGGCTGGGATGAAAATCAGCATTTCCATGTGCCGGAGGAAGTGTACGCTCATTTTAATGAAGCGAAGCAGCGCGGCATCAAGGCGGAAGCGGAATGGAAGCAAATGTTCGCGGAGTATGCGAAGCAATATCCGGAGCTGGCGAAGCAGTTCGAGCAGGCTGTTGCCGGCGAACTGCCTGCCGGATGGGACAAGGACATCCCGGCGGACGCCGACGCTTCCAAAGGAACGCGTACCGCATCGGGTACGGTGTTGAATGCGATCGCGCAAAACGTTCCTTTCCTCGTAGGCGGTTCCGCGGACCTCGAGTCCTCGACGATGACTCACATGAAGGGTCTCGGCGTTATGCATGCGAAAGATTACAGCGGCCGCAACATTTATTTCGGCGTCCGCGAGTTCGGCATGGGCGCGGCGATCAACGGCATGCTGCTGCACGGCGGCCTCAAAGTGTTCGGCGGCACGTTCTTCGTCTTCTCCGACTACCTGCGTCCGGCGATTCGTCTCGCTTCGATCATGGGCGTTCCTGCGATTTATGTATTCACCCACGACAGCATCGGCGTCGGCGAGGACGGACCTACGCATGAGCCGATCGAGCAGCTGGCCGCGCTTCGCGTCATTCCGGGTGTGACGGTCATCCGTCCGGCGGACGGCAGCGAAACGGCAGCCGCATGGCGTTATGCGGTTGAGAACAAAAAAGGTCCGGTGGCATTGGTTTACTCCCGCCAGGCGGCAGCGAAGCTTGAAGGCTCCGAGAAAGCGGCCGAAGGCGTGCTCAAAGGCGCGTACGTGCTGTCCGATGCTCCGGGAGGTAAGCCGCAGGTGCAGCTGATCGCGACAGGTACGGAAGTGCAGCTCGCGGTACAAGCCCAAAAGCAGCTGGCTGAGCAAGGCATTGCCGCCCGCGTCATCAGCATGCCGAGCTGGGAGCTGTTCGACAAGCAGCCACAAAGCTATAAAGACTCCGTCATCCTGCCGGATGTCAAAGCCCGCCTTGCGATCGAAATGGCCCATCCGATGGGCTGGGACCGTTATGTCGGCGACCAAGGCGCTGTCCTCGGCATCGACAAATTCGGCGCTTCGGCTCCGGGTCCGGTTGTCATTAAAGAATACGGCTTCACCGTAGAAAATGTAGTTGCTCAAGCGAAGCAGCTGTTGAAATAAAGGAGAACATAGCCATGTCGCAATTTGATAATGTGTCCGTCGTGACGAAAGCCAACGTCTACTTCGACGGAAAAGTAACGAGCCGCACCGTACTGTTCGCGGACGGTACGAAAAAAACACTCGGCATTATGATGCCGGGGCAATACGAGTTCGGCACCGATGCGAAAGAGATCATGGAAATTCAGGCGGGCGAGCTGAAAGTGCTGCTTCCGGGCGAAACGGAATGGAAGCAAATCAGCGGAACCGGCGAGTTCACCGTGCCGGCCAACTCGAAGTTCAAGCTCGACGTTACCGCGGTAACCGATTATATCTGTTCCTATATTAATGAGTAAGGCGGTCCATCCGGCGTAACGGACGAAAAATCCCCCTCACCCAAGCGAGATGACTCGCAGGGAAGGGGGATTTTGTATATTCACGCACATCGTAAAGCGTGGCACCATTTCGGCGATAGCCGAAACGTGCCGGACAAACGCGGGCCAGAGGCACACAGTCTCTCCCAAGGCACTGCTCCAAAAGTAAAGCGTGTCGGGCATAGAATTTATTGCCTAACAGCAACAAATTCATGCCCGACATACGCGAACTAGAAGCGAGCTCTCCCTCCTAAAAGGCGGGTCCGGGGCGCCTGGGGTCCCCCCGCCGGGGGGATTTGATGGGAAAATAGACGATGGCGCCCATTTTCGTTCCTCTTTGTGACGCTCGGTCATCTTATTTAGGGGGGCGATCCACGCGAACTGGAAGCGAGCAGCCGCGCTAACCAGGCGGGTCCAGGGCGTCCGAGCGAAATTTTGTCGGGTAACGGGACTTTAGAGAAACTACGGTTCCCTAAAGGGGCCAGTTTCGGATATTTTTGAAAATTAGCGGAACCCAGGTGCGTTATTTGGCCGGATTACCGAACCACACACCATTTTCCACCGATTTAGCGCATCTCAGTTCCTCTATTTTTCAAAGTGACCCGTTTTTCCATGGAATAGCGAACGTGAGTTCCGCTAAGCTCAGAAGCTGCTTATTTCGGTCCATAGCCCCCATGTCGTTCGGCAAGTCAGGCTGAAGCGCCATCCCTTATGCTAACGACGTACCCGCCTCGACCTTCCGCTTGATATACTCCTCCAGCTTCAGCCTTACGTACAGCGGCAGCCCGGACAGCATGCAGCCGTAGCGGAAGTTGGTTCCGTCCGGAGTAATCCGGATGATGCGCCCGATGATCGGAGGAAGCTCCGCTTCCTGCGGGAAGTGGATGACGACGAACATGTCTTTCGTGAGCGGGAAGTCGGATACGATTTGCAGCCCGCTCTCGGACAAGTCGTACAACATGCCCTCGATCTGCTGGCCGGAGAAGGAGCCTTCCTGCTCCCATTCGTAGACGGACAACAGCAGCTTGACGTTCATTTGGACGCGCGTCCCTTTGCGGCGGTCGCGCCCGAACGGTTCCGGCTTAGCCGGCTCGGCGGCAGCCTGCGGCGGAGCGGCTTTTTTCGCGATCTGCGCATGCATCCAGTCTTCGTAGCACATCGCGATGGCGGACAAATCCTGCGCACCGAGTCCGCGGCTGAGCCCCATCTGGAAGATGCCGGTGGCGGCTTTCAGCAGCGGGGAGGGCAGCTGATGCCGGGCGGTCAAATCGCCTGCGAGCAGCAAATCCTTGAGCATCAGCTCCAGCGCGAATTGCGTGCTGAAATCGCGGTCGAGGATGCGTTCGCCCTTCAGCTCGGCCATCCGGCTGCTTGCGCCGCCGGAAAGGAGCACCTTCAGGAACGCTTCGGGGTCGATTCCGGCTTTCGCCGCCATCGACATGCCTTCGATCAGGCCGAGCGTGTTGATCGCGACGATCGTATTGTTCGCCAGCTTGGCGGTGGAGCCGGAGCCGGCAGGCCCCATATGGACGACAAGTTTGCCCATCGCTTCGAGTATCGCCTTGTGCTCGTCCAACACCTCCCGGCTTCCGCCGACCATAAACGAAAGCGCGCCGCTTTCCGCAGCCGGCTTGCTGCCTGCGACCGGGGCATCGAGAAAATCGCAAAAATGCGCCGCCAGCTCCTCATGAAGCTTGCGGCTCGTTTCCGGGGAAACGGTGCTGCAGTCGATGACGGTGGTGCCGGGACGCAGGCCGTGCATGATGCCGTTCTCGCCGTGAAACGTTTCGAGCAGAGCCTGGTCGTTGCTGAGCATCGTGAACACCACGTCCGCCTGACGTGCGACTTCGGCCGGCGAATCGGCCACGTCGGCGCCGCGGCGGGCGAGCTCGTCCGCTTTTTCCCTCGTCCGGTTATATACAATGACGTTGTAGCCCTTGTCCAGCAGGTTTGCCGCCATGGGACTGCCCATGGTTCCAAGCCCGATAAATCCGATCATTTTCATAGTCAACGATCACCTCTAGCACATATTGTAGCATTTCGCAGACAGGCTGTGAATGACCGAGTTCGGCGAAAATCGGGCATGTGGACGCTTCGGAAGAGCGGACTTGATTGACGAAAGGAAGTACAGTATTCTATCGATAGTATGTAAAAAGAGGAGGATTTTGGATGAGTGGAAAACTTCGTTTCGATTACAGCAAAGCGTTGACATTTATCGGCCAGCATGAGGTCGATTATTTGAAGGATGCCGTCAAGCTGGCGCATGACCAATTACATAACGGAACCGGTGCAGGCAGCGATTATTTGGGCTGGATCGACCTGCCGGTGAATTACGACAAGGAAGAATTCGCCCGCATCCAGAAAGCGGCTAAGCAAATTCAATCCGATTCGGACGCGCTCGTCGTCATCGGGATCGGCGGTTCGTACCTCGGAGCGCGTGCGGCGCTCGAAATGCTGTCCCACTCTTTTTACAACATTTTGCCGAAAGACAAACGCAAGACGCCGGAAATTTACTTCGTCGGCAACAACATCAGCTCCACTTACGTGACGCATCTGCTGCAGCTGCTTGAAGGCAAAGACATTTCCGTGAACGTCATCTCCAAATCGGGAACGACGACGGAGCCGGCGATCGCGTTCCGCATTTTCCGCGAGCTGCTGGAGAAGAAGTACGGCAAAGAAGGCGCGCGCAAGCGCATTTACGCCACGACCGACCGCGCCCGCGGGGCGCTGAAGACGCTGGCCAATGCGGAAGGCTACGAATCGTTCGTCATCCCGGACGATGTCGGAGGCCGTTATTCGGTGCTCACCGCCGTAGGGCTCCTGCCGATCGCTGCCGCAGGCATCGACATTGAGGCGATGATGAAAGGCGCCGCCGACGCGCGCGAAGCGTATGCGAATCCGAATCTTGCCGAGAACGAAAGCTACCAATACGCCGCCGTCCGCAACGCGCTGTACCGCAAAGGCAAGACGACGGAAATTCTCGTGAACTACGAGCCGTCTTTGCACTTCGTATCCGAGTGGTGGAAGCAGCTGTTCGGCGAAAGCGAAGGCAAGGACTATAAAGGGATATACCCGGCTTCGGTCGATTTTTCGACGGATCTGCACTCGATGGGGCAGTTCATTCAGGAGGGGAGCCGCACCTTGTTCGAGACGGTCATCCAGGTTGAAAATGTGTCGGAGTCGATCGTCATCGGCGAAGATGCGGAAAATCTGGACGGCCTGAACTTCCTCAGCGGCAAAACGATGGACTTCGTCAACAAGAAGGCGTTCGAAGGCACGATGCTTGCGCATACCGACGGCGGCGTGCCGAATCTGATCGTGACGATACCGAATATGACCCCGTATACGTTCGGTTACATGGTGTACTTTTTTGAAAAAGCTTGCGGCATCAGCGGTTACCTGCTCGGCGTCAATCCGTTCGATCAGCCGGGGGTCGAGGCGTACAAGAAAAACATGTTCGCGCTGCTCGGCAAACCGGGCTTCGAGAAGGAAAAGGCGGAGCTGGAAGCAAGGCTGAACCGATAATCGAAAGGCCAAGTGGCCCTTCCCATGAAACATGGGGAGGGCTTTGTCTTTTTTAGAACGCGGCCGCTCGTCCTGGGGGGACTTTGGGAGAAGTTTTCTTGCGGCTGCGGTAGGAATTTTAACACGGGATGGCGAAATACTAAGCGGATGGAGATCAAACGGGAGGATCATCATGCTTACCCAATATAAAACGTTAAAACAGCTGGGCGTGGACGAAATCGTGATCAAGAAATCGAGATTTATCGGCCACGCCAAACCCGTCGATTCCGAGGAAGAAGCCATCCGGTTCATTGAAAGCGTTAAAAAGGAGCATTGGTCCGCCACGCATAACTGCTCCGCTTATGTCGTCGGGGAACGGGACGAATGCCAGAAGCAGTCGGATGACGGGGAGCCGAGCGGGACCGCGGGCAAGCCGATTTTGGAGGTCATCAAACATCAGGGCTTGAAAAACGTCGTTGTTGTCGTTACCCGCTACTTCGGGGGCATCATGCTAGGAGCCGGCGGGCTGATCCGCGCTTATACGGACGGCGCCGTGACCGGCATTGCCGCCGCGAAGCCGGTGTACCGCGTGCTTCATGCGGAGGTGCGGGTAACGATCGATTATACGTGGCATGGCAAGGTGGAAAACGAGCTGCGTAACCGGGGTACTCTGCTCGGGGAAACGCTGTTTACGGATAAAGTAACGATTGTCTGTTTGCCGGAGGCACCGGAAGCCGAATGGTTCGTGGCCTGGATGACCGATCTCACGCAAGGTCAGGCTGTGATCGCGCGCGGCGAGGACCGGTACGTTGAGCATGATATTGCAGATCGCGGCGAGTAAGAGTGCAGCACAGCGGAGAAAGCGAGTGGAGAGCATGGCCAGAAAGGCAGTCGCACAGGAATTGAGCCGGGAGCGCATATTGGAGGAAGCCCGCGAGCTGTTTATTGCGCACGGCTATCGCGGGTTAACGATGAGAAGCATTGCCCAGGCGATGGGTTACAGTCACGGCGCGCTGTATTACCATTTCAAGGAGAAAGCCGAGCTGTTTCATGCTTTGGTGATGAAGGATTTCAAAATGCTGGTGAAGCGTTCGCAAGAGCTGATCGGCCGGACGCGGCTCGGGGATGTGGCACAGCTGGAGAAGCTGATGCTCGAATTTATCAAATTCGGTCTGGAAAACCCGAAGCAGTACGAAATTATGTTCATGATCAATGATCCGGAGCTGCGCCGGTATTCGCGGATCGAGCAGGCCCAGTGTCTGGAGCTGTTCGCCACGGTGGTGCGAGCGGTAATCGCCAAGCTGCCGGGCGCGGAATCGAAAATGTACACCGCACCGTGGAGTTTGTTCATGTCGCTGCATGGTTTCATCTCCTACAGCATACATTTTAATCAGAACTACGACGAAGTGAAAAAGCTGGCCGAGGCCCACGTCAAATATTTGTGCGCAGGCCTGCTGAACTCGTAGCATGCCGGCTGCCGGGCCCTGTTACCCCTTTATGAAGCGAACGAGACATTGGCGCCGGCGTGGGCCGTCGAACTCGCAAAAGTAAATGCCCTGCCAGCGGCCCAATACGAGCCGACCGCCGGCGACGAGCAGCGTCTGCGAAGAGCCGACGGTGATCGCTTTCAGGTGCGCGGCGGAATTGCCCTCGGCGTGCTCATACTTAGGATGCTCCCAGGGATACACTTCGTTTAAGCGCATGAGAATATCTTTTTTCACATCGGGGTCGGCATTTTCATTGACGGCAATTCCGGCGGTCGTATGGGGACAATAGACGATGGCAAGTCCGTCCTCCAGAGGCTCCTGCCTCAGCAGGTCGCTCACTTTCGGGGTAATGTCAATGATTTCATCGCGTTGTTTCGTTTCAATGTGCAGCGTGTGGATCATCGGACGGCCTCCTTTTTCTTTTAAGTATATGAAACCTGGCTTGAAAAACCAATCTTTGCGAAAAGAGGGACTACAATGGACTTATCTCAAAAAACGGCGGAAAACGCCGAATTTATGATCGAAGCGATCAAGAAGAAGCTGAGAATGGCTTCCGGCGCCGCTTTCAAGGCTTCGCACTTCAATACGGACTTGTATGAGGATTTGAAGGATATTTACGAAATGGTCGCGAGCAAAAACAATTTCAGCATCAGCGAAATCGAAGCGATTACGACCGAGCTGGGCCGGCTCCGCAAAGTATAAGCGCGAAGCGGATGCTCTTCGAAATAAAGGTGCATTTTCACTCCGTGGCATAAGCACATTCTTGTTTGTCACAGGGACAGCCAAACAGGCAGCGCTCGTTCGATCTCCGTACTATGGTAGGGTAACTCCAATACCTGATTTTCGTACGGAGGTGGAATATATCATGCAATCGGTCAAGAAAGCGGACGTGCGGAAGCTTGTCGGCAAGCGCATTTACGCTCTGAAAAAAGACGGCACGATGGTCAGCGGCAAGCTGGTGCGCATACAGGGCAATGCACTGTACCTGGCTCCGGTCAAGGGCGGCAAGACGGTCAGGACGTCGGCATTCATTCCTTTGGTGCTGTTTGATCTGCTGGCCATCGGTACTTTGCCTTTCGCCTACGGCGGCGGCTTTGGTTTTGGCGGCTATCCTTACGGCGGCGGCTTTGGCTTCGGCTATCCCGGCGGTTTCATTTGGTAAAATGGCAGAAGGCAGCCTCTTCCCGCATGCGGGGGGAGGTTTTTTGTGTGTGGGAATGTTTTTGTGAGGATGTTCTTACGTTGCGTGAAATCTTTAACAAAACAGGAAGAGCCGCTGTGCCGATATTTAAAGTATTAACCGATGTATAATCGGCTTGGAGGATGCTCATTGACGAAAACATTCGATGCGGAAAAGATAAACCGGCTGGAAAAGGAATATAAGCTGGCCAGAGCAATGGTGGAGGCGCTCACCCATAACCCGACGGTCGCTTTCATTGTTTGCCGTCTGGACGATACGGTCCTTTTCGTAAATGATACATTCGAGGACTTGTTCGGTTGGGGGCGGGAAGAGGTTCTGAATCGCAAGCTGCCTGTCGTTCCCGAACGTATGGCCGAAGACTTCGGGGCAGCGCTTCGCACGAAAAACTGGCAGATCGGCGCTTATGAAACGTGGAAGAAACGTAAGGACGGCAGCGAGTTTATCGTCAGCGAGTCGATTGTCCCCCTGCGTTTTGACGGAGAGACGTTGGAATCGTACGCCTGCATCATTCGGGATATTACAAAACGAAAGCAGGACGAACGGCTGCTTTAGGAAAGCGAGCAAAGGTTCAAGTCGCTGTTCGAGCATAATCCGGATGCGGTATTTTCGCTCGATATGGAGGGACGGTTTACCAGCGCCAATCCGGCAGTCGAACGGATCACCGGCTATACGTTTCGAGAGCTGCACCTGCGCTTGGTGCGGGAGGTAATTACGGTGGAGCGGATCGACGAGCTCCGTTATTATTTCGAAGAAACGAAGAGGGGAAGCACATACAATCTCGAATCCGCTCTTATTCATAAAAACGGCAGCCGCGTGGAAATCAGCGTGTCGATGCTGCCGATCAAGGTGGATAACGAGGTCATCGGCGTATACTGCATCGCCAAAGATATTACCCACCGCAAGCATGCGGAAGCGCTGATCAACTACATGGCTTATCACGACTCTTTAACCGAGCTGCCCAACCGCCGAAAATTTCAGGAGCACGCCGATGCGGCGCTGAAGCAAGCGGAGGCATCCGGACAGAAGCTCGCGCTGCTGCTGATCGATCTCGACGGCTTCAAATTCATCAACGACCGGTATGGGCACGGCGCAGGCGATTTTGTGCTGAATACCGTCGGAATCCGGCTCAGGCAAAGCATCGGCATTGGCGATATGGCGGCCCGGATGGGCGGTGACGAGTTCACGGTTCTGCTTCAGCCGCTTGAGGACGACTGCGCGGCCGCGCGATTTGCCGGACAGCTGCTGGACAAGCTGAACGAACCGTTCATTTATCACGGGGCTTCGCTTAAAGTAAGTCCGAGCATCGGCGTCGCTCTTTTTCCGAATCACGGAACTACGCTCGAGATGCTGCTGAAGCGTGCCGATCAGGCTATGTATGCCGTAAAGCAAGCCGGTAAAAACAGCGTGCGGATGTATGCGCAGCTGCCGCATTAAACGAGCCGCAAAGCTCCGGGCGACCGCAGCTTTGCGGTTTTTTAAGATTGAATGAGCTGTTTTCGATTTGTCGTAAGAGGAGGCTGCTCCAGCCATTTTCGTTCCACCACAAGATCAAAAGTATCCTTGGCGTACGACATCACCTCGCCGATGATCTTCGTGTAATGAGCGGCGAGATCGGCCCGCATTGACAGCGCCAGGGCGTGCGAGATCAAGAGAATGTCCACAGAGTTCAATATATGGATCAGCGATATGATCATTTTTTCCGAAAAGGGCGAAACGGTCGAATCCGTTACTTCCATACTGACGGTTACGGTTCCGAGCAAATCCTCCTCCATGAGCAGATTGTTAAATAATTCGATCTGCCGCTCGCTGATTTTTTTGCCTCTCATGACGAAATCCTTTAATTTTTTATCCTGCAGCACTTGGGCAAATCCAAGCATGATAATGACGGAGAAGTAATTTCGCTCGATATTGAAAAAGATTTCAGATAATTCAATAGCGTTCAGAGGCCTTTTTCCGCTAAACAATCCGTCCATAAATGATAATTTCTGCACGTACTCGATTTTTTGGGGGTAATTCATTTTCGGCGGACGGTCATAGACGCCTTTCTCCAGCATCATGCGTACCGCTTTTCCGAACATTTCGGTTGATGAATGTATACACTCGTTAAAAAAATCCAGAACATCAAGCCGAACATTATTGGAGGCGACAAAAGAGAAATTAATCATTCCAAGGCGATTCATCATATAGATGAAACTTAAGGTGAACGTGTCGTGAAAAAGCGGCGGTGCGGCCAGGTTTACATCGCCCTCCGAAAAGCCTGCGGGTATGGGGAAATTTTCGGCGAGGAACATTTTTTTGATTTTACTTATCCGATCCTGCGAAACGGACAAAACCTCTTTGGCCAAAGGAATAATTTCCGCATCCTGAAGATGATGGATCAAGTAGGTCAGGAAGCATACCGCCATACTCTCCTGCATATAAACGCCCCAAAGTCCCCCGATCTCCGTGCAGCTGAATTCGATGTTGGCCTGCTTTTCCTGAGGCTTATAAGATGACATGCTCATCCTCCATTAAACGATTTCGTTCCCCAATAGTATCCTGCCGGATTCGTAATTTATTCGGTCCGGCAGCGCGCATCTTTGGTTATAACGGTTTCCTTTGAGCCCGATCTTTGATAAAATGAAGGAAATAACCCTGTATGTGACTGGCGATGAAAGTGGAATGAACCACGAGGAAGCATACAGCTGAAACGTCCGTTCGCCTGGGGAAAGTATCTGCGGTGGGACTCGTTATGCTGACGAGCCGGCGCAGGTGCTTTTTTTTGTTTATCGCTCTAAAAAATTGTTAGGGAGGTACTCGACATGGCATTGGTCATGAAGGCGAAAGAAGCGGCGGATCAGGTGTATGAAACGGTCAGATCGCAAGTGGAGGAATGGAAATCGGCAGGCGTGCAGCCTAAAATGGCAACCATTTTGGTCGAAGGCGACCCAGCCTCGGCATATTACGCACAGGCCAAACAAAGAATTGCCGCGAAGCTCGGGGTGGCTTTTGAGCTCCATTCGTTTCCGGCGGAAATCACGGAAGAAGAGATCGTTCGGCTGATCACCCGATTGAATGAGGATCGCTCCGTTCACGGCATCATGCTGGAGCTTCCCCTGCCTGACCACATATCGACCGGCAGCATCATAAAGGCCATCTCGCCCGTCAAGGACGTAGACGGAGTCACCCCCGCCAATAAGCTGGCTGTCGTCACAGGGGATCCGGGGCTTTACCCCGCCACTCCGCAAGCTTGCATAAAGCTTCTTAAGTTTTACGGCTATACGCTTGAGGGCAGGAACGTCACTTTGGTGGGAAGAGGACAGACCGTCGGGCTGCCGCTGTTTCATATGCTGCAAAGGGAAAATGCTACCGTTACCGTGTGTCATTCCCGCACACCGGACATCGCTTCGCATCTTCAGCATGCCGAAATAGCCTTTGTTGCTGCCGGCCGTCCGCATCTTGTCCGGCGGGATATGGTACATTCAAATCTCGTCATCATCGATGCGGGAATAAATGAGACGGATGATGGGAAAATCACAGGCGACGCAGCAGCCGATGTCGGCGATTATGCTGCCGCCGTATCCCCGGTTCCGGGCGGTGTCGGAACATTAACCTCCGCTATCCTTTATGAGAACCTCATGAAGGCAATCGACATACAGATGCCGGAGAAGAAGGCGCATGCGGTAACTTGGGACGATTCGCTTCGCTATTTTTTGGAGCAGGCGGGGAGTTCCCATCCGACACCGGGTGGGGGAAGCGTAGCGGCTCTTGTCGCCGCGCTCGGGGCCTCGATGACGTCCATGGTCGGCAGCTTGTCCCAGGGGGAAAAATTCGCGCATATTCATTCCCGCATCGCCGAGGTTATGGAGAGTATTCGCAGCTTAACCGCAGAATGCGAACATCTGCTTCAAGCGGACATCGCTTCGTTCAATCAATATATGAATGCCTTGAAACTTCCCAAGGGTACGGAGGAAGAAAAGGACGTGCGCAGAAAAGCGATTCAGGAAGCCGCTCTCCTTGCCATGGACGTGCCTCTCCGACTCATCGAGGTGTGCAGGGACGGGATGATAAGCACGAGCCGCATTGCCGATTCGTGCAATAAAAATGTGATCTCCGATCTTGGCATCGGAGCCCTCTTGTTTGAAGCTGCAGCGCAGTCCGCATTGCTGACCGTAGAGATAAATATGGCTTCATTGAAGGATATGGAGCTGAAGCGCCGGTATTCGGACATTATGTCTTCGCTGATCCGCGAGATCGGGGAGCTGAAAGACGAAACATTGCAAATAACCCGGGGCAGGATCTTGGGGTAGAAAGTGGAAAGCTCACCGTTGGTGGGCTTTTTTTCATATTCCGATCAGGTATACAGCCTTGATCTAAACAAACACTAACTGTAACTGCATTGCCAGGAGGTGTCAGGAATGAAACCATTAGCTCCCCACGAAGCGTTGGAAATCCACGAAGCAATCAATTTCAAGACCTTATGTTTGGCCAAATCCAAGCTGATGCAGGGCATCGTATTCGATCAGGAGCTCAAGGATTTAATGCAGAAGGATGTCGACCAGTCCATCCAAGCTTTGGCCGATTTGCAGGCTCTTTATCAACGGGCGCCGTTCAGCGCGCCGGTGCCGGACCGCCGCCCTGCTCCCATCCTGAATTGAGGTGACCGCTTATATGAAAATGGATTATGTCGACCCGGCCAATTCTTTAAACATGCCGGAGATGGCGGACATGACTTTCGCTATGGATTTTCTCGTTCGGGTGAAAGACGGCGTCCGCAACACGGCGTTTGCCCTCACCGAAACCGCATCGCCTGAAGCGAGAGCGCTGCTGCGCGCGCAGCTTCATCAAGGCATCGCGCTTCATCAGGAGATCTCCGAGCTGATGATCCGCAAAAAATGGTTCCATCCGTACGAGCTGCAGGAGCAGTTTCAGCTCGATATGCTTAGTGCGGAGCAAACGGTGCAAATCGCGCAGCTCAAGCTGTTCCCGGATGACACGAGACGCAAAGGCATGTTCGACCGCACACCGGATGAGCATATGGGAGGGCATCAGGCATGAAGGCCGTTACGTACCAAGGGATAAAAAACGTGGAAGTCAAAGAGATGCCCGATCCGAAAATCGAAAAACCGGACGATATGATCATCCGGACGACCTCGACCGCCATTTGCGGCTCCGACCTGCATTTGTTTCACGGCATGATTCCGAACATGCATGAAGATTATATCGTCGGGCACGAACCGATGGGGATCGTCGAGGAAGTAGGCCCCGGCGTGACCAAGCTGAAGAAAGGGGATCGCGTGATCATTCCGTTCACCATCAGCTGCGGCCAATGCTGGTACTGCCAAAACCACCTGGAAAGCCAATGCGACAACTCGAACGAGCATGGCGAAATGGGCGGCTTTTTCGGTTATTCCGGGACGACCGGGGGTCACCCGGGCGGACAAGCCGAGTATTTGCGGGTGCCGTTCGCGAATTTTACCCATTTCAAAATTCCGGAAAGCTGCGAGCATCCCGACGAAAAGCTGTGCCTGATCTCGGACGCGATGACGACGGCATTCTGGAGTGTCGATAACGCCGGGGTGAAGGAAGGCGACACAGTCATTGTGATCGGCTGCGGACCGGTAGGGCTGCTTGTGCAAAAATTTTGCTGGTTCAAAGGTGCGAAGCGGGTCATAGCCGCGGATTTTCTCGATTACCGGCTGCAGCATGCGAAGCGCACAAACAACGTCGAAATCGTCAATGTAGAGCAGCACGAGAACGCAGGGATGTATTTGAAGGAGATCACCAAGGGTGGGGCCGATGTGGTCATCGATTGCTCCGGCATGAGCGGCAAGATGACGCCGCTGGAGGCGTTGGCCTCCGGGTTGAAGCTCCAGGGCGGAGCGATGGGCGGTATCGTGATTGCCACCCAGTGTGTACGCAAGGGCGGTACCATCCAGATTACCGGTGTGTACGGCGGAAGGTACAACGCGTTCCCGCTCGGCGACATTTTTCAACGCAACGTGACGGTTAAAACGGGACAAGCGCCGGTCATCCACTACATGCCCTACATGTACGAGCTGATCGATACCGGCAAGGTGGATCCGGGCGATGTGATAACCCACGTGATTCCTCTCAGCGAAGCGAAGCGGGGATATGAAATTTTCGACACGCGGCAGGACAACTGCATCAAGGTTGTACTCAAACCGTAGGTCATTGGATAGGAGGAACATGTATGGTATATGCGCTGCACGAAACGCTGGAAGTACATGAAATGGCCGCGTTCAAGACGGTCTGTTTGACAAAATCGAAGACGATGCAGGTGCTCGTTTCCGACCCTGCGTTGAAGCAAATTTTGCAGCGGGACGTGGACATCACGACTCGGCAGCTGCAGGAACTGAGCGCGATCATGTCCAAAGCGAAACAATAGGGGTGTAAATGCATGAACACGATTTTGGAGCACTTGACCGGAATGCACGTAATGACCGACCAGGTCATCGCCATGGATTTGCTGATCTCCGCCAAGTCAGGGGTTCGCAATTACGCCGCAGCGGTCACGGAAGTCGGCACGCCGGAGGTTAAGGCGGTGCTGATGAAGCATTTGGACGAGGTGATCGACATGCACGAGCAGATCACCATGTATTTGATGGAGAAGGGGTTTTACCATCCGTGGAACCCGCAGGAGCAGCTGCAGCTTGATCTGCAGAACATGCAAACGGCGCTAAGCCTGCCGTCTTGATACGGAAAAAGAGCCTCCGTGAGTGAATCGGGAGGCTCTTTTGGCGCTCAGCTTTCGTCTCGCAGACCGGCAACGGCAATCAGGGCGATGATCACCGCTGCGGTCGTTGCCAGAAACGCATCGGAATAAGCCGGCGCATCCAAGGCATAAAGCGGATTGAACGAATCCGCGGCATCTCTGCGTGCATGGAGAAAAGCTCCGATGATACCGGCCCCCGTACCTGCTCCGAGGTATATGGAGCCTTGGAATATGCCCATTCCCGCTCCAACCTGGTCTCGCGCAAGCGTACGGACAGCCGCGTTATTGGCCGGAGAATGAATGAAAGCGAAGGCGGCCCCGACTCCCAGGACACCTGCAGAAACGAGTACGGGCGAGGCTCCCGCGGCCCATGTCGACAGAAACAGAGTGGACATTCCCATCACAATGAGTCCGGCTATAATGAGAGGTTTTGTTCCTAACCGATCGGATAGGCGGCCAACCATTGGTGAAAGGATGGCTACAGCGGCGCCTCCCGGCAGCAGGGTCAAACCCGCCTCTGCGGGAGTGAGCCCGTTTACTTCCACGACCAGCAATGGTACAAATACCAATACGGCGAAATAAGCGAATACCGAGAAAAAGGCCACAACGACAGAGTTGACATAACCCATGTTAGCGAAAAGGGTCGGCGGTACAAACGGCTTATCCGTTGTACGAATTCGCCGGATGAACCCGATCAAGGCTAAGCCCGCCACGATTAGACTCCCTAGGGAAGAGAATGAGGCGAAACCGGCCGTCTCTCCTTGAGATACCCCGAACAGCAGAAATCCTGCGGTGGATCCAAGCAATACCCCGCCGATCAGGTCAAATTTTTGCTCTCCCGTCTCGGCCATCGGCGGTTTGATTGCCGGAAGAGAGAATGCTGAGCCAGCCGCAACGAGGAGAGACAGAATAAATGTGATCCAAAACAAAGAGGACCAGCCCCAAGTCTGCCCGACAACCCCTCCAAAGATCGGTCCAAATGCAGTTCCGATTCCGATGCATCCGGCAACAATCCCCAAAGCAGCGCCTCGTTTTCCTTCGGCAAAAACCTTGGAAATCGTCACAACGGACAGGACAGGTATCGCCGCCATTCCCGCTCCCTGGATCATTCGCCCCAATACCAACAACGGCAAGTTCGGGGCAAGCGCACACAGGAAGCTCCCCAGCGTCATGATGGAAGCAGCTGCCGTAAACAGTTTTCGCAGTTCAAAAAAATCCGACATCCGGCCATAAAGCGGAACCCCGATCGCCAGCACAAGGGCCACGCCGCTTACCACCCAGCTGACCTCAGCCTTTGAAGCATTCAGCGCCTCGCCGATCAGCGGTAAAACGGGATTGACCATATCGACCGTAATTGCCGCCAGAAGGGAAGAGAGGACCAAAACCATCATTAACAGTTTGGTTGAAGATTGTTTTTGTGCCATTGTTTTCATTATGGGAAGCCTCCTAAAATTTTTTATTCATTTTAGGAGGCTTTGTCATCTGATTTCTTTACCAATAAGTTCACCTCTTAACTGACGTCGTATATACAAAAAAAGACGCCGTCACCGGCGCCTTATCATGCAATGTGAATTAGCAAAGATTAACTAAGCGATTGCTAATTTGTACATGAGGCCCAAAGCTTCCGGTAACCATTTTCGTGAAACGTAATCTTGAAAAAGGGCATACGTATCCCGTCCTAACGAAATCGCCGGAAACCTTTACACCTTTTTCCATTATATCGGGCAGGAAAACGGTTCTCATCGCTTTAGCCTCCTTTCCGTACAAATGATCATTAAACATTATAGTCGGGGCTGAGAGAAAAAGCAAAATCAGTCTACCCATATTCGTTGAATATCAGGCTTATTCTCTACAATGGAAAGACGGTATACATCAGGATTGGACAATGCTTCCCACTCCTTATACCCGATCCGATCATCAAAATGCTTTAAAATAAGCGAGATCAGGTTTCCATGTGAAACGATGACGGCGTTTTTGCAGCTGCTGTTTCGAAGCTCCTCAACCACACGAATGGCACGGCTCATAGCCGTATTGCCGGATTCTCCGCCTTCAAAGCATAAGTCCAAATCATCGTATGTCCTGCGAAGCATGTCACGCCAATCAGGGTGGTTTTTATCTGACAAAACTCTCTCCATTAATCTTTCATCCAAGGCGATTTCAACACCGATTTTATCGGATAATGGTTTGATGGTATGGTACGCTCTTGCAAAAGGACTTGAGATGATCAAATCGATAGCTTTGTCCGAGAGAAATTCGGCCAGTTTTTCCGCTTGTTCAACACCGGCTGCGGTTAGCCGGGCATCGGGGGCTTGGCCTTCCGCTTTGCAGTGCCGGACGATGTAAATATGTTTCATCAGTTGTGTCCTCCTTGCGACTACATCAAAAAAATGAAACTGTACATGCATGTTTCAGGGAATGGGGGGCTTTTTGATAAAAATTTATATTCCGTCTTTATGATTATTTCAAAAACATCAACGAAACCCGAAACCGGTAAGCAGCTGATATTTTAATTTCGTTTATGATCACGAAGCAGGGTGCGCCGGTGTCCCTTATACGAACCGCTTCGCTGCAATTGCTTTTATTTAATCCACACCTTCCTCGGTGGCAAGCTTCGGGAAATACCGTCAACCCTAGATTCCCGGACAACTGCAAAAGTCTCTGTACATTGCCTATATCTTGCCCCACTTCGAATTACGCGGTCATAAAAGCTTCAACCCAATTCGCTTTCTGATGCGGAGGAAAAAACTTCCGACGCGATGAGCAAGCAAAGTGTAAATGCAGGCCACTCATATGAGAATTATTTCTCTAGTAACTTTATTTTTAAGTATGCATAAATATATTGAATTAGTCGAAATAATATTGATTTGATATTAAATTTAGCGAATTTTTTTTAATCCTTGTTAACGTCCAAGCTGCGGTTTGTCCAAATGCATCCACTGTAGAGGTTATGGCACCATAAACAATGTCATTCTCAATAAGATTCATTCCTTGAATCTGAGTTATATTTGTCTCTGACAGATCGATAACAACTGGATAACCATTAGCAGTATCAATTAACATGACTTCTTTAAAATTAAAGTCAACTTCTGCGACAATATATATACTTTCTCTTGATATCAGTTCAGTTCCCGGCTTAATCGTTATGTCTAAGTTAAATAACTGGGAAAGAGCATTTCGTTCTTTGAAAATCAAATCATCAAAATTCTTAATATATTTATTTTCTGAAATACTTAATTCATTTATAGCCGCTTTTACAATATCATTAAATTTATCTACTGTCATACTCTCTTTAAAACCTAAGGAAATTTTCAACATATCCTTGAAGTTATTCATTACACTTAAAGCTTCCTTTTTTAATATCCTGTTATCTTTCTTTTTAAAGTTCTGACTGTAATGGAGACAATCATTTCTAATATTACGAATGTCATTCATTAATGCGTAAGATTCTGTTGAGATTAATTTTGATTCATGCATTAATTTCAATCTATCCTGTTGTGTTTTCGATTCCCATTCACGTTTTCCAATTTTATTAGCTAAATATTTTGTGTAATCTTCCGCTGAAATACCAATCAACGCGATACAACTAGTATAGAAACCAAACTCATAAAGCGCTTCAGCCTCTTTTAATAATTTTATAAAATCGCTGTTGTCCTCAAAAAATAAAATTTCTTCTATCTCCCATTTTCGATCAATTATTTCATCAATATTATTATCCAACCATAGGTTACGGCATCTTTTTTTACTAATACTTTCGCATATTTTTGTTCTTTCGAACATGGCAAAAGTATGACGAATAAAAGTTCTGTCCCTAAGAGAAAAACAAATTACCGATCTTATTGGAAATAGATAAGAATTGTCTACGATCAGTTTTGAGTAAATTCTACTTCAATGCTG
>NZ_JALRMO010000001.1:7382500-7412500 GCF_023276405.1 Paenibacillus hamazuiensis | reverse complement strand
ATTCCCGGAAGAGCGGTGAAATACTGCCAAATCTCGCGGTCCAGTCCCGCTTTGGCAATTTCCTCACGCAGAATCGCGTCGGACTCGCGCACGATGTGCAGCTTCTCCTCGGTCACTTCGCCGAGCACGCGGATGGCAAGACCCGGTCCCGGGAACGGCTGGCGCCATACGATAGCCGCAGGCAGGCCGCACTCTTCGCCGACCTTGCGCACTTCGTCCTTGAACAAAGCTTTCAAAGGCTCGACGAGCTTGAATTTCATATCCTCAGGGAGGCCGCCAACGTTATGGTGGGACTTGATCGTATGCGCGGTTGCCGTGCCGCTTTCCACAATATCCGTATACAGCGTACCTTGAGCCAGGAAATCGAAATCGTCGAAACGCGCCGATTCTTCTTCGAACACGCGGATAAATTCGTTGCCGATGATTTTTCGCTTCTGCTCCGGATCGTCGACGCCGGCCAATTTGCCGAGGAAACGTTCCTTCGCGTCGATTTTGACCACTTTCATATCAAATTTGCCGACAAATGTGTCCATGACGCTTTCCGCTTCGCCTTTGCGCAGAAGTCCATGATCGATGAACATGCAGGTCAGCTGATCGCCGATCGCTTTGTGAATCAAAATCGCCACGACCGAAGAATCGACCCCGCCGCTAAGCGCGCACAGCACCTTCTTGTTTCCGACCTGATTGCGGATATCGCGGATCGTGTCCTCGATGAACGATTCCATCGTCCATTTGCCTTCGCAGCCGCAAACGCGGTACAGGAAGTTTTTGATCATGTCGTTGCCGTACACGGAGTGCCTGACTTCAGGATGGAACTGAACGGCGAACATTTTACGTTCCGGGTGGCTCATGGCTGCGACAGGAGCATGGTCCGTGCTGGCATCGATAATAAAGCCGGACGGCGGCTCGACGACGAGGTCGCTGTGGCTCATCCAGACCGTTTGGCGTTTCTCCAGCCCGTGCACCAGGGAGCAGCTGTCTTTGAAATCCACTTCGGCTTTACCGTATTCGCGCGTTTGCGCCCGCTCGACCTTGCCTTTAAGCTGATGGGCGATCAGCTGCATGCCGTAGCATATGCCCAAAATCGGAATGCCCAGATCGTAAACCGCCTCGTCGACGATCGGCGAGTTTTCTCCGTACACGCTGGCAGGACCGCCGGAAAACACGATCCCTTTAGGCTGAAGCTGTTTGATTTTCTCCACAGGCGTATTGTACGGTAAAAGCTCGCTGTAAACGCCCAGATCCCTGATCCGTCTCGCGATCAACTGATTGTACTGCCCGCCGAAGTCGAGCACGACGATGATTTCGTTCGGCTTGTCCATGATATCCCCCTTAAAATGTGATCCGAAAGGAAACGGCTCATACGCCGTCTCCCCGCAAATTAATAGAGTTAATTATAGCTAAGGGGAATCCAAGGCGTCAAGAAACGATTGGCCCTATTTGCTGCGCTGCTTCGCTGTCATGGTGCGCCAAATGTCAATGACCTGGCGTTTGGTGATCGCCGTACCGGACGGAGCGTTGTAGCTGGCGGCTTCGACGAGCCGGACAAACTCCATGGCCGCCTGTCGTTCCGCCTCCGTCGCGAACGGCCGCGAAAGCATGTACTCGCGAACCGTTTGCCCCGGAACCGGCGGGCCGTGCCGCTTCGCCCATTTGCGCCAAAGCCGGTCAAGCAGCTTGACCGCAGGAAGCATTTTAACAGGCGGCGGCGCGTATACGGAAACCGCCGCGGCAGGTCCGCCGGCAAGGTGGAGACGGCGCGCGGCAAGCGCAGCGAACAGGAGCAGCCCCATAGCTGCAGCAGCGATGGTCATATTATGCCCCAAGAGAGAGAAGGAACCCGCGCTGCGGAAACTATTCAGCCAAGCGGCCGGATCCGTACGGAAAGCCGGCTCCGCATTCAGAGAAGCTGTCGTCACTGCCGCAGCGGAGGCTTGCGCGGAAACGGTCTCGAGCCCTTGCGATCGCGACTCTGCCGCCTGAAACCCCGGCGTCGGCTCGAAGGCGACCCATCCGGTGCCGGGAATATACGCCTCGACCCAGGAATGAGCGTCCTTGGCGGTAACTTCCACCGTCAGGCGGCCTCCCGCTTCATCCGGAAAGGGCGCGGCATCCGCGGCCACGACCGTGCCCGGGGCGAACCCTTTGACCCAGCGGGTCGGAATGCCGATCGTGCGCAGCATAACCGCCATTGCGGTGGAGAAGTGGTTGCAGTACCCTTGCTTCTGCACGAACAGGAAATGATCGACGAAGTCCTCCCCCGCCGCAGGGGGCTTCGTCTCGTTCAGCGTGTAGGCGTAGTTTGCGCGCAAGTACGCCTCCACCGCTTTCGCTTGATCGAACGGAGCGGCGGCGGATGCCGTAATCCGCTTCGTGAGATCAGCGACGCGCGCCGGCAGGTTGTCCGGCAGCTGCAAATAAGCGGCGCTCCCCTCGGGAGGGGACGCCGGGGCGCTGCCGTCCGGCCGCGGCTCCGCCGGCACCGGGACGGACCATATGCGGTAATAGCCGAGCTCATCGGCTAGCTGCGGGATAAACGTGCGGCCGGACGCCGCATCGGCCCACAGCATTGCGCCGGAGAGGGCTTCGCCCCGCTCCGAGCGCATCGTTTCGACGCGGACGATGTCCCCGGCCGCGAACAGCTGCCTGCCGAGGCCCCTCTGCCTCGGCAGCACATCCTGCGCCAGCGCATCCGGCGCAGGCTCGTTTGTCTCGAGCGCCTCCGCGCGCTCGAGGCGGCTTGCCGCAGGCCGCCAG
The DNA here is from genome assembly GCF_023276405.1 of Paenibacillus hamazuiensis. Taxonomy (NCBI): domain Bacteria; kingdom Bacillati; phylum Bacillota; class Bacilli; order Caryophanales; family Paenibacillaceae; genus Paenibacillus; species Paenibacillus hamazuiensis. The sequence continues at coordinate 7,409,743 of NZ_JALRMO010000001.1, read as the reverse complement.
CCGCGGCCGTCGTAGCTAGCCTTCGCCTCCCCCCGCCAATACGTCAGGCGGGGGGTGCGGGCGACAAACGCGACGCGGGCGTCGGCCGCCAGCGGCTCGCCGAGCACGGCGTCGTCGCCGCTGTAGCCGGTTTGCCCGCGCGGCGCGAGCGCGGCGCCGGGGGCATACGGCTCGAGCCAGCGCTCCAGCGCAGGCGTCAGCCGCCGCCAGTCGGCGCTCGGCGCATCGCGGCCGGCAAGCTGCGCCCCGCCGTAGCCGGCCAGCATGCAGCCGGCGGCCAGCAGCGCCGCCGCGGCGAGCCAGGCCGCCGGCAAAGCGCGGCGCGGCGCGAGGCCATGCCGCTGCTCGAGCCGCGGCAGCTGTACAAGTGCCTGCAGCAGCAGCCCGAGTCCGAGCGTGCGGAGCAGCGCCGGGGTCGTATCGAGGCCGAAGCCGACCGGTAGCAGGATCAAATAAAACAGCGAGAGCAGCACGAACCAGAACGCATGCTGGCGCTGCAGCACAAGCGTCTGCACGACGGAAATAAGCAGCGCCCAGCCGGCCAGAAAGGAAAACGTCCGCGCAGGCGGGCTCAAATCCGCGATATTTCCGCGCAAAAGCGATTGCATATCCTCTAGCAATGTACCGGACAGTTCGCCGAGCCATCCCCCGGAAAGAAACGTTTCGGGAAAATGCAAATACCCCGAGATGGCCATCGCGATCAGCAGCTTCAATGGTGTTCCGGCGATCGCCGGAACCTTGACGTAATCGAGCAGCATAAACAGGCCGAATGCCCATAAAAACGGGACGCTGCTGTAGATTTCCGTCACTTCGGATAACCGGACGAGCGGATCGATCCACTCCCGGAACAGCATAAACAAAACAACCGTCAATACGGCGCTTCGCACCCATTCGACCGGATGCGAACGCTCGCGGGAGGATTGCATTTCGCCGCCATGATGCGGACGGTTTCCCCAAGCGGCACCCAGCCGCCACGGATCGTAGCGAAGGTTAAGCCCCTGCACGGATACCCCTCCCTTCCGCAAGACCGGGCGTTACAATCAAATCGCATCCTAAAACGCGCAGCTGTTCGTAGCGCTGCTGTTCCTCCGTGCCGGCCACAGACCTGTCGCCAAGAGAGACGACGGCCACTTTTTGCCCATGGGCCGCGGCATGCTTAAGCTCCTCCGCCAGGCGGCCGTCCAGGGAATCGATCATGCAAATCAAGGTCGTTTCCCTCGGCAATCCTCTTAAACGTTCCGAAGAAAATAACGGTCCGGCTTCCGTCGCCTGTCCGTTATTCCCTTTCCCGGCGCATAGCGAAGCCAGATGCTCCATCTCTTTTTGCAGGCCTCCGCCGCTCCGCATCTTTCCCGCTTCGCTTGGCGCCTCACCTCCGGCTACCGTTACCGCTATCCCCCGCTCCGCGCAGGCCTGGATCAACCCGGCTGCCAGGCTGATCGCCTGCTCGAACCGCTCTCCGGGGCGGAAGCCGGACGTATCGATATATATAAGCAGACCGTGAGTCGTCTCGGGTTCGTTCAATTTGCTTTTCCAGCCGTCCGCTTTGGCCGAAGAGCGCCAATGAATCCGATTCCACGGATCTCCGTGGACGTATTCGCGAACGCCGCCGATATGCGGCGACGAGCGCAGCAGCGACTGCAGCGCGCGGGCGCCCTCTTCGCCGGCGAAATCCCGCCACATGTCGCAGGGCAGCGGGCGGGGCAGCACGACAAGCGTGTTGTCCCCGCTCAAGATGCGGCTTTTTTCAAACAAACCGAAGCCGTCTCCGGTAACCGCCTGACTTTGCTCAAGCCGATAAATCCCTCTGGACAAAGCTCCCGTCGCATAACGAAAGGCGAGGCTGCCGCGATACCAGGGAAAGACGAGTTTGCCAAACGCAAGCCGCTCTCCCGACTGCTCGTGCAGCCACGTTTCTTCCAGCATGAGCCAAAGCAAAGGGAATGCGGATCTGATGCGGACCTGCACGGTTATTTCCGCAGTCTGGCCGCCGATATGCCGCTCCCGGCTTCCTTTCCTTTCCACATGAATGTGTTGCAAGGTGAAAGCATAGGTCAAGCTTGCATAAAGAAGCAAGGCCGTTAAAGCAAAAAACAGCGCCCACGCCGGCTTACCGTCCCAAATCAGGCCGTAAGCAAGCGAGGCTCCCCATAACGAAAACAATCCGAAGGCGCTCCACATGTTTTTGGACATGGCCGCCACCTTACCTGGAAGCCGCTTGCCGCAGAACGGGGATCGGTACGGCCGCAATCGTTTCCTGCACAACCGCTTCCGCGCGTTTGCCGGTGATGCGGGCTTCGGCGCTCAGCCCGAGCCGATGGGCCAGAACGGGAACGGCCATGTCTTTCACATCGTCCGGAATGCAGTAGCTGCGCCCGGATACAAACGCCTTGCCCTGGGCTGCCCGCATCAGCGCTATAGACGCTCTCGGACTTGCGCCAAGCGACAGATCGGGATGATTGCGCGTCGCCACGGCCAGCTCAACGATATATTCCTTAAGCGTCCCGTCGACATAAATACGCCGCACTTCCTTTTGCAAAGCGAGCAGCTCATCCGGCACGATGACCGGCTTAACTGCATCCAACGGCTCCTGGCCTTCGGCGCGGCTCAGCATCTCGATCTCATGTCCCCGGCCTGGATAGCCGAGTGTCAGCTTCACGAAAAAGCGGTCGGTTTGCGCCTCGGGGAGAAGGTACGTGCCCTCGTGGTCCGCCGGATTTTGCGTGGCGAGCAGCATGAAAGGCTCCGGCAGCGGATACGTGTGGCCGTCCACGGTCACCCGCTTCTCCTCCATCGCCTCCAGCATCGCCGCCTGCGTCTTGGGCGACGTGCGGTTAAGCTCGTCGGCGAGCACAAGGTTAGCCATAATCGGGCCCGGGCGAAATTCGAACTGCGACGTTTGCCGGTTATATACCGACACGCCGGTAATGTCGGACGGCAGCAAATCCGGGGTCATTTGGATGCGCTTGAACTCGCCGCCCACCGTCCTTGCCAGCGTGCGGACCAGCATCGTTTTTCCGGTGCCCGGCACATCCTCGAGCAGCACGTGCCCGCCGCAAAACAAAGCGACAAGCACCTTTTCGAGCACTTCTCTTTTGCCTACGATCACTTTCTCCATATTGTGAAGCATTCGTTCATACAATACGAGCGGCTGGTCGAATAAATAAGAATACGACGGCATGGTGGAATCCTCCTCATTTCAAATCCATAAAAATGCAGCTATGGATTCTAGTTTTTCCACCATTCGCTAGTTTTAGACGGATTTCATAGAGGAATGAAAGAAGGAAAGCTGGTGGCGAAGGGCTACGTCGACTTCCCGCTCCTCGGAGCCGAGCATATACCCGGTCACTTCGCTGCCGAGCATCTCGACCGTAGTCCGCAGAGGGACAAACAGATAACCGTCATGAAGCTCCATTTGCGCCATGGAAAACTTCTTGAACCGAAATCCCGGCTTCATCATCAGCAGCTCGTGACGGGCGGTATCGTACCGAAGCCTGTACAAGCCGTATCCCGCAACCGCGGTACGGCTCTTGTCTTCCCAGACGACCATGCCGCCCATCCGTTCGATCAACTGCCGGAGCGGAACGAGGAAACGCCCGTCCTTAAACAGATAACCGCCCTCATCCATCTGCCACCGCAGCCCTCCGAGCTGCAGCGTCAGCGGCACTTTATGCGCCGGGGCCGCCGCCGCTTTGGCCGGCTCCGGTTCGAGGACGGGGATCGGCACGGCATTCGGCGCCTGCGGTTGGGGCTCGTAGACCGATGCGTGGGCGACGGCGGCAGCGGTCGCTTTTTCAAACGATTCCTTCGTATAGGTCCGCGGCCATTTGCTTTTGCCGGGAGCCATCAGAGCCGGCTTCACTTTATCGGTCAGCGGCGCGAACGCATAACCTTTGTCTTTAAACAAACGGATGATTTCCGGCAGCGCCTTTACCGTTTCTTCGTGGCCCGTACCGTCGTGCATCAGCACGATCATTTCCTCGCGAAAAGGTCCTTTTTCCACGGTGCCGACAATCTCGCTCGCCTTAACCCCCGCTCTGCGGGCATCCCCGCTGTCGATGTTCCAATCGAACAAGGTATATCCCGCCCGATCCAAATAATAGAAGTAAAACGGGTCAAAGTTGCCGTAGGTGCCTCCCGGAGCGCGAATGAGTTTGGGGCGCACCCCCGTCTGTTTGTAGAAGAGGGTCTCCGACTTCTGAATTTGCTCCCAAAAGGCGTCAAATCCGGAATAAAGCTCATTGTACACATGATTGTATGTATGATTTCCAAGGCTGTGGCCTTCTTTTACGATGCGTTTTACCGCGTCCGGCCATTTCTCCGCTTCCTCGCCCAAAGCGAAAAACGTCGCCTTGACGTCTTCGTCCCGCAAAATATCGAGCACACGGTCCGTCAGCCTGCTCGGCCCGTCGTCAAATGTCAAATACACCGTCGGTTGTTCCGGAGCGGCATATTCCTTGTCCTGAAGCAGCCGCTTCCCTGCTTTAAGCTGCTCATAAACTCCGGCTCCTGCGGAATCGCCTTCCATGCTGTCCGCCTGCACCGGACCCGGCAGCGATACAAGCCCTGCATTCAGTAAAACGGTCAATCCGATCAGCAAGCAAATCCAGCGAAAATTACGGCGGCCCATGTGGCGCATGAAGCGATCCCTCCATCAGTTCTATCATTAGGATGACACTGATAGAGTATATGAGAGAGTTCTTGGCCATATGACCGTCCCGATACGACCGCCCCGCAAAAAGACGGCAAAACCGTACCGGCGAAGCAAAAAGCCGCTTCATCTTCCGGCGGGAAGAGCAGCGGCTTGCTTTACTGCATCGATTTTACGGCTTCCAACACTTCGGCCACATGGCCCTTAATCCTCACCTTGCGCCATTCCTTGACCAGCCGGCCTTCTTCATCGATCAAAAAGGTAGACCGCTCCCCCCCCCCCATGTACTCCCTGCCGTACATTTTCTTCAGCTTCCACACGCCGAACAGCTCGCATACCCGATGACCGACATCCGCAAGCAGCGGAAAAGGCAGCTCGTATTTGGCCGCAAACTTATGGTGCGACTTCAGATCGTCCGGGCTGATCCCGATCACTTCAGCGTTATACCGGGCGAACTGTCCGCTGAAATCGCGGAAAGCGCACGATTGCTCGGTACAGGTCGGAGTCATATCTCCCGGGTAAAAGTAAAGGACGACCTTGCGGCCGCGCAGGCCGCTCAAGCTGATATCTTCCCCCGTATTCGCCGGCAGCGTAAAATCGGGGACCGGCCGGCCGACCGCCACAGCTTCCAATGCGGCGCCTCCGCTATCCGCAAACATCGCTTCACAGCATTTTCTCATGAGCAAACAAACACCCCTTGCGCGATTATGTTATACAAACATTATCACCAAGGGGTGTACATATTCAACCTTTCGCCAATCTTCGGCCGGCATCAAGCTTTATCGGCTCCGCCCGAACCGTTATTTATCCTTAACGGTCTTAAACAGGCTGACCGCTTGTGCGAGCCGCGCTTCTCCCGCGGCATCGGCCGCCAGCGGCTTCGTATCCTCCACCGCTCTCATCAGCGAAACAAGCTGTTTTTCCGGCATGTAATCGTCCTGCGTATTGTTTGCAGTTAATACGACGATCATATTTTGCCCGGGAATGACGAAGATCCGCTGCCCTTCCGAGCCCGCCGCATAAAACATGTCGCTGTCAAACGGTTCCTCCTGCTCGGTCGATATTTTTTTCAGGAACCAAAAATATCCGTAGCCTCCTAAAGTGCCGTCCGTATACTTCCGGTCCTTGCCTTTGGAGATCGTCTGCTCGACCCATTTTTTCGGCAGCACCTGCTTGCCGTCCCACTCGCCGTCTTGAAGATACAGCAGGCCGATTTTAGCCATATCCCGAGAGGTGAGCTCAAGTCCGAAAGCGGCGTTGGAATGTCCTTGCGGGTCGGTATCCCAGCCGAAATTGCTGATGCCGAGCGGAGCGAAAAGCCGCGGCACGGCGTAGTCCTGCAGCCGCTCCCCGGTCGCCTTCTCCACGGCAAGTCCGACCAAATGGGCGTTGCCGTTGCTGTAGTTATACGTAGTCCCCGGCTCGGCAACGACCGGTTTATCCAAAATATACTGCTGCCAGTTGGAGCTGCTCATCATCTCCAAAGAGGAACGTTCATTCGTATTATCCCATTCCAGGCCAGAGCGCATGATCAGCAGATCCGACAGCTTGATATGCGCCTTCGTTGCATCCTGCGCCGCTTCGGGGAAAAAGTCTCCCAGCGTTTCATCGGCCCCCGCCAATTTTTTCTCGCTTACGGCGAGTCCGGCCAGCGCCGAGGTGATGCTCTTGGTGACCGATTTGACCTGCTGCTTCGTTTGCCGATCCGTCGTGCTGTTGTAGCCTTCGGCGACGATGTAGCCGTTCCGGATAACGATAAAGCTGTGCAAATTCAAATTGCCGAGCCCTTCCACCCATTCGGCGAGCGCAGCCGAATTTAATCCCTGCTGCTCCGGCGTGCTCGTCTTCCAATCGCCCGTCGGCCAATGGTCCGGAGCTTTGCTCTTCTCCACCTGCTTGATGACGCTGGCATTGTCGTAAAACCTCGGGTCCGTTTTCGCCCCGCATGCCGACACGAGCAATGCCAAACAGCAAAAGCCTGCCGCCATGGACAGCAGGCTCCGGTTTCTTTTTCGTTTAGTCATCGTACGGCTCTCCCTGCCTATCGTTTTATTTACTTCTATCCGATAGGCAGACTACCATACAAATATGAAGATAATATGAAGAAATGATGAATTTTCCAAGAATTAACTTCTAAGATCCGGCTCCGCGGTACCGTTTAATACCCGTATTCCATATGACCAGCGCGATGCCGAAGAAAACCAGGCCCACGAGGGGCGTCAGCAAAGCGAAGCCTCCCCAGTTGGCACGGTCGAGGAACCAGGCGGACGGATAAAAGCCGACAAACGCAAACGGCAATATCCAGGTAAGCAGCAGCTTGATCACCGTGTTGTAAATCGTAACCGGATAACGCCCGTAGTTGGTCAAATTCCACAGCAGCGCGGTAATCCCGGTAGGAGCATCCGAGAAAAACGACAGCGCGGTAAACGACATGTATACGCCGCCGTAAATCAAGACGGAGCCTGCCACCAGCAGCAGGAACACGATCGGGTCGTACCACGCCAGCGCCAAGTCCAGGTGCGTCCCCGCATAGATCATGATTGCGAGCCCGGTCAATGCGCTGAACAGCGAGGACGGGTCCATGTTTTCGAGCACGAGCTGGGCCATATTGTACGCCGGGCGGGTCAGTATCCGGTCCAACTCACCCTTGACGATGTAACGTTCCCCGAAATTCCACAGGTTGAAAAACGTAATGAAAATGCCGTAAGGCACCATAAAATATCCGTATATGAACAAAATCTGATATTCGTTCCATTCCCCGAGAAGCCGGGTGTGCAGAAACACGACGAGAATGAAAAACAGATTGAGGCCGTTAAACAGCAGATCGGACAGCACCTCGATCCAGAAATCGGAGCGGTAGGTGAGCCGCGTTTTCATGTAATTTTTCAAATATTCCATGACCAGGGACAAATAAAACATCGGCTTAACCTCCTTGCACGAACAGCCGCGTGCGGGCGCTTGTCCAAAGCCATACCATCGGCACGATCAGCAGAACGAACCAGAGCAGCTGCACGCCGAGCGCCTGCAGCGCCGCATTTCCGGCCGCTTTCCCGGTAATGACGGTGCCCGGCAAATAAGTGATCGCCTGAAACGGCAGCAGCTTCATGAGCCATGCCGCCCAATCCGGGAACAGCGAAATCGGCACGACGAGCCCGGAGAACAGCTCGACCACGACCCGCTTCATGCGCATCATGCCCTCGTTGTTCTCAAGGAAAAAAGCAAAAAGCCCGGTGATGATGTTCAGCTGCGAATTGATGAGAAAGCTGAGAAAGATCATCGCCATAAACATGAGCCAAGTATGCGCGTCGGCCGGCAGGCTGATCGGGAACAGAAAATAAACGACGATCATTCCCGGCGTACTGAAGAGCAGCAGGCGAAACAGCCCTTCGCCGAGCCCCTGCATCATTTTGACGATGATGTAGTTGTACGGCCTGATAAACTGGACCGCCACGCTGCCGTCCTTGATCTCGTTTGCGATCTCCCGGTCGAGGTTGTTGAAATAAAACGCCCGCGCCATCCAGGATATCGCAACGTACGTCGTCATCTGCGTAATCGACATGCCGCCGAGCGACTCGCTGCTTCCATAAATCGCTTTCCACAGAAAATAATAGGCGCCGATATTGAGCGCATATATTACAATGCCGCTGTAATAATTGACCCGGTACGCCAGCATCATCAAAAACCGGATGCGGATGATGTCGAGGTACGCGTTAAGCATGAACGGACGCCTCCTCGCGGTCGCGCTTGCTTTCGCCGCTATCCGTTTCACCGCCCGGCCGTCTCACCTCGGCCGAGCCCGATTTGTAAATTTCGCGCACGATATCGTCGGTATTCGTTTCGACGATCTTAATGTCTTCTATCTGCAATTGGCCGACGACGCGGGCCAGCACCTCGGAAACGTTAGCCCGCTGCTGCGGAATCCATACTTTGGCGGTGAGGCTGTTTTCGAGTTCCCAGGCGACGTCGAGCCCGGCGGTCAGCTGCTTCAGCGCATCCAGGGACACATGTTCGGCAAATTGGAGCACGACCTCCTTGCCTTTGCCCCATGTCGCCTTCAGCTCCTCCAGCCCGCCGTCGTAAATGATGCGCCCGTCGTCCAGCATGATGACGCGGGAGCAAAGCGCTTCGATGTCCTGCAAATCGTGCGTCGTCAGCAAAATCGTCGTTTCGTACCGCTGATTCATCGACTTGAGAAACTCGCGGATTTCCGTCTTGACGACGATGTCGAGGCCGATGGTCGGCTCGTCCAAAAAGACGATTTTCGGATTGTGCAAAAGCGAAGCCGCCAGCTCGCAGCGCATCCGCTGCCCGAGGCTGAGCTTGCGCACCGGCCGGTTCAGCAGCTCCTGAAGCTGCAGACGTTCGACCAACTCATCCAGCCTTTTCTTAAAATCGGCCTCCGACACCCGGTATACTTTTTTCAATAACTGGAAAGACTCGATGACGCCGATGTCCCACCACAGCTGGCTGCGCTGTCCGAACACGACGCCGATGCCGCGCACGAATTTTTCCCGTTCCTTATAAGGAACGTAACCGTTCACGCGGATGTCGCCCGAGGTGGGCACGAGAATGCCGGTCAGCATTTTGATCGTCGTCGATTTGCCTGCTCCGTTCTCGCCGATGTAACCGCATATTTCGCCCTGCGGAATCTGGAAGCTGATATCTTTGACCGCCCGCACCTGCGTATATTCCCGTTTAAACAAATCGCGAAATGCGCCTTTCAAGCCTTCGCGGTTTTTTTGCACCTGAAATTCTTTGCGCAAATTGTGAACATCTATCGCCCACATGGAATCTCCCTCCTCTGCTATGAAAAATGACAGCGGCCAATTCGCTTCGCCTTCCAGGGAAAGCTTGTCAAAAAATGCCGCAACTTGCGATAGGCTCCCAAAAGCCACTATAATTTAGGAAAGCAAAACTTTCCTTGATATTGACCGCATGAAGGAGTTCGCTTTCAAGTAAACTGTTAGGGAATCGTGTCGAAACCTATCATAGTTATGATACACGAACCGTTTTGAAAGGGAAAGCGAACGCATTTATAACGGAAAGGACCAATGCCAATGGCCAAAAAAATCAAATGGGTGCTTTTATCGTTCATGCTGCTGGTGATGGCGGGTATCGGTTATTATACATATTCCTTCCTTCAGTTCGCAAACAACATCCAAAGCAAACCGAACGATACGATCTTTCCCAAAGTTCATACTCAAAACTATAAGAACGTAAGTGAAAACCTGACGCCCCCCAAGTGGGAAGGGAAGGAACGCGTGAACGTACTGCTGCTCGGAGGCGATTCCCGGGGGCTGAAAAAAAATGAAATTCCGCGTTCGGACTCCATTATGGTCGCCTCGATCGATCCGGTGACCAAAAAAGCTTCCTTGTTTTCCATCCTGCGCGACACGTATGTCAAAATTCCCGGATACGGCGACGACCGCATCAATTCGGCGCTCGCTCTCGGCGGTCCCGAGCTTTCGATGAAGACGGTCAGCGACCTACTCGGCATCCCGATTCAATATTATGTATATACGGATTTCAAGGGATTTATCGCCCTGGTCGATGCGATCGGAGGCATCGATTTCGAAGTCGAGAAAAACATGAAATACAGCGACGCCGAGGACGGCCACGAATACGATATCGATTTGAAAAAAGGCATGCAGCATATGGACGGCAAAACCGCGCTCCAATACGTCCGTTTTCGCCATGATGCTTTAAGCGATTTTGCCCGGACCGAGCGTCAGCGCAAATTCATGCAGGCGATCATGCAAAAAATGCAGTCGACCTCTTCGCTGATCAAGCTGCCGCGCATTTTAAGCAGCGTCGATCCGTACATCGAAACGAATTTGACGACAAGCGACATGCTGAAGCTCGGCTCTCTCGCTTACGAAGCGAAAGCCGAAGGGATCGCCTCCGAGCAAATTCCTCCGAACGAGCTGCTCGTTGAGAAAAATATCGGCGGCGCCGCAGTGATTACGGCCGATAAAAACAAACTGAAGACGTATGTGCAGGAAATTTTCAACGGTAAGGCAGCTTCCGAGGGTAAGGAAGCGCCCAAGCCGGCGGGACAACCGACCACGACCGGAGCGAAAAATACGGAAGCGGCGGCCAGGCTGAAAAAGTGATCGACGGGAGGAACAACCGAATTATGAGCAGCAATGATCATCCGAAACGGAGCCGCTCGGAGCAGCTTTATGCAGAAGCGCTTCAGCATATCGTCGGCGGCGTTAACAGCCCTTCCCGTTCGTTTAAGGCGGTGGGCGGAGGGGCTCCCGTCTTCATGCAGCGCGGCGAAGGCGCCTATTTCTGGGACGCGGACGGCAACCGCTATATCGATTATTTGGCCGCATACGGCCCGATTATTCTCGGCCATGCGCACCCGCACGTCACCGAGGCGATTTGCCGCGCCGCCCGCAGCGGCGTGCTGTACGGCACTCCGACGGAGCTTGAAATCCGCTTCGCGCAAATGCTGAAGGAAGCGATTCCCTCCCTCGATAAAGTGCGCTTCGTGAACAGCGGCACCGAGGCGGTCATGACGACGATTCGCGTAGCCCGCGCCTATACCGGCCGCAGCAAAATCGTCAAGTTCGCCGGCTGTTACCACGGGCACTCCGACCTGGTGCTCGTCGCCGCCGGCTCCGGCCCTTCGACATTGGGAATCCCGGACAGCGCCGGGATTCCGGTTTCGATCGCGCACGAGGTGATCACCGTGCCGTTTAACGACCTCGCCGCGCTGGATGAAGCGCTGGCGCGCTGGGGCGATGACGTGGCCGCGGTCATGGTCGAGCCCATCGTCGGCAACTTCGGCATGGTGATGCCGAAGCAGGGATTCCTGCAGGGCCTTTGCGCCGCGGCCCGGAGAAACGGCTCCCTCGTCATCTACGACGAGGTGATCACGGCGTTCCGCTTCCACTATGGCGCGGCACAGACGTTTGCCGGGCTCGCGGAGCAGGAGTCCGGGGCCGGCAGCGCCGACGCGCTGTATCAAGCGATCGAACCGGACCTGACCGCGCTCGGCAAAATCATCGGCGGCGGCCTGCCGATCGGCGCCTACGGCGGGCGCAAGGAGATCATGGAGCAGGTGGCTCCGCTCGGCCCGGCCTATCAGGCGGGCACGATGGCGGGCAACCCGGCTTCGATCTCCGCAGGCATCGCCTGCCTCGAGACGCTGCGCGCGCCCGGTACGTACGAGCGGCTGGACGCGCTGGCTGCGCGACTCGCCGGCGGCATCGCCGAGGCCGCCGGGCGGCACGGCGTGGCGCTGACGGTAAACCGCATCCGCGGCGCGTTCTCCACGCATTTCTGCGCGCATCCGGTGACGAACTACGCGGAAGCGCAGGACACCGACGGCGAGCGCTTCGCCCGCTTTTTCCGGCTCATGCTGGACCGGGGCATCTGCCTCGCCCCTTCCAAATATGAAGCCTGGTTTCTCACGACGGCACATTCCGATGAGGACATCGAGCGGACCATCGCAGCGGCGGACGAGGCGTTCCGCATCATGTCAACGGAGTCATAAACAGCTTTTATCAGGATAATCACGAACTATTATCGGGCATCGATAATAGTTCGTTCGTTTTTTTCAGCCCGCAAAATTCGCCAATTATTTTCCTTTATTCACCAATATACAAAATAGACAGCGCTTACATAGTGGTAAAACTGTAAAGTTCTATTGTCTCCGTAACATTTTCATGTTATTCTATATTTACTTTGACTTTTTAATGAAAATCGGCATTTTATAAGTTTTTTTCGGAAAAGCCGGTCGAGATGCTCGCTTTTTACAGCATTGAGGGCTTCATTTTTTTTCTTTCGTTTCCATGCCGGATAAGTCCCCACCTTTCCGTTTTCCAAAGGCGCAGCGCTCTTTATACAGTATAAATGTATATTTATACATCATATCCGCGTCTCGCTTTTATCCGCATAAACGAAAGAGGACGCCATACTACCACGGGAGGTGACGGTCAGCCTGCTGACCATCAAAATGAATGAAGTAATGCGCAATGAAGGCCGTTTTCAACACTTACTGGCCACGGAGCACGATAGCTGCGGTATTGTTTGTATAATCGAGAAAGACGGATTTCCATCCCGCGACAATATCCAAAAAACGATCGACGCTCTCGTTAAAATGGAGCATCGTTCGGGTTTTATTGCCGGCGAAGGCGACGGATGCGGAATATTGACAGACATTCCCCGTGCATTGTGGGAGAAAAAACTGAGCGACGCCGGCCTGGACGGCAAGCTCGCTCATGACCCGCGCTTCTCCGTGGCGCATATTTTCGTTCCTCGCAAGCTGGAGCTGTCCGTGGCCGAGATTCAGGCGCACATCCGCGACATGTTCAAGCAGCACGAGGTCACGATCCTGCTCGAGCAGGAAAATCAAACCGACAGCAGCGTGCTCGGTCCGAACGGCCGCAACGATGAGCCTACGTTTTGGCAAATCGCCGCTTTGTGCGACAAAGCGGAAGTGAACGTCGCCGACCATCTGTTCGAGCTGCATATCGCGATCGAGTCGCGTTTTTACGTGCATGTCGCATCGCTCAGCAACGTCACCGCCGCTTACAAGGTAATGGGCGCAGCCTCCATTTTGCCGAAATATTTCAACGACACGCGCGATCCTTTGTTTATGGCGCAGGTGACGATCGGCCACAACCGTTATTCGACGAACACGCAATCCAGCTTCTTCCGCGTGCAGCCGTTCTCCTTGCTCGGTCATAACGGAGAGATCAACACCGTCAAGAAAATGCGTCTGGAAGCCGAAATGGTCGGCGTTCCGCTCGTTGACGGCGGTTCCGACTCCCAGGACATGAACCGGACGATCGAAACATTCATTCACCGCTTCGGCCTCAGCATGTTCGAGGCGATGGAGCTTGTATTCCCGCCGATTATTAATGAGATGAAGCAGTTCCGTCCGGAGCTGCAGGATATGTACGTTTATTTCCGCCAAATTTGGGGCCACTATGCGCAAGGTCCGGCCGGTATCGTTTCCCGTTACGGCAACGAGTGCATTTTCAGCGTCGACGCTCTCGGTCTGCGTCCGGTTTGGATGGTCGAAAGCGAAACGTCGCTTTACTTCTCCTCCGAGCAGGGCGTTATTACGGTAGGTGAAATGGTCGCCGATCCGAAGCCGATTGCTCCGGGCGAGAAAATCGGCGTCGTGCTGACGCCGGGTGAACACATTCAAGTGCTGCCGTACAGCCGCGTGCAGGAGCTCGTCTACGAGCGCGCCAGCGCCCGCGTCGACTTCGCAGGCTTGCGCAAACATCTGGCCGGCGACAAGAGCGGCATTGCCGAAGTGACGCCGAATGCGGACACCGCTGTCACCGACAACGTCTACAGCGCCTTCGGCTGGGACCGCGACGGCATTCAAATGATCGAAACGATGGCGGAAACCGGCGCAGAGCCGATCCGTTCCCTCGGCCACGACAGCCCGCATGCGGCGCTGAACTGGGAACGTCAAAACATTCCGGACTTTATTAAAGAAAGTGTAGCTGTCGTCACAAACCCGGCGATCGACCGCGACCGCGAAATGGAGCATTTCTCCACCCGCATCGTCGTCGGCCAGCGCCCGAGCTTGTACAGCCAGCCGAATGTCGGCCTGCGCGTAGAATTGCTCGCTCCGCTCGTGCTCGAAGGCAGCAACGGCGTCGATTCGGAAGAAACGCTCGGCCAAATGTCCCTGGAGCAGCTCATCGCTCTGTACAGCAAGCAAGGAGCTAACACCGTTGCAACGCTGTCCATCACATTCGCCCGCGGCACTTCGCTGAAGGATGCTCTCGAAAAGCTGGGAGCGGATGCGATCGCTGCCGTACAGCAAGGGGCGCAGCTGCTCGTGCTGGATGATTCCGAAGCTCACCAAAACGACCGTCTGTGGATGGACCCGCACCTTGCGGTATCCAAAGTCGATATCGCGCTTCGCGGCGTGAAGCTCGGAAATGGCGACAATCTGCGCCGTCACGCTTCCGTCGTCCTGCGCAGCGCGGCGATCCGCAATCTGCACGATATTGCGGTTGCCTGCGGTCTTGGCGCCGACATCTTGTCTCCGTACGCGCTGTTTGCTACCGCATCGGCCAAAGACGGCGCTCCGGCAGCACGCAAAGTGTACACCGCTCTTTCCAAAGGTTTGGAAAAAGTCATTTCGACGATCGGTACGCACGAGCTGCGCGGCTACACCCGTTTCTTCTCTGCGATCGGCCTGAAGCCGGAAGTGGCGGAAGTGCTTGACATCGTTAACTATTTAGGCAGCGAAAAAGCCGGTACCGGCTTTGCAGAGCTGGAAGCCGACGCCGAAGCACGCTACAACGACTTCGCCAACGCGAAAGCAAAAGCGGCGCGCAACTTCCGCTTCTTCCAGCGCATGTGGAAAGCGCTTGGCGACGCGGCATCCGGAGCTGCTCCATATACCGATTACCGCGACAAGCTTCGCGAAGAGGAAAAGAAAAATCCGATTTCCATCCGTCACGTTGCGGATTTCAATTTTGCCAAGGCTCATGCGGAAGGCCGCAAGCCGCTCGACCCTTCGCAGGTCGATATCGGCATCGACGGCTACAGCCTGCCTACGCTGATTTCGTCCATGTCCTTCGGTTCGCAGAACGAAACCGCGTTCCGCGCTTATGCGGAAGCCGGCGAACGTTTGAACATGGTCACGATGAACGGCGAAGGCGGCGAAATTAAAGATATGCTCGGCCGCTACAAGCGGACACGCGGCGCCCAAGTCGCTTCCGGCCGTTTCGGTGTCAACGTCGAGCTCGCGAACGCCGTTGCGTTCCTGGAAATCAAAATCGGCCAAGGCGCGAAGCCCGGCGAAGGCGGACACCTGCCAGGCTCCAAGGTAACGGCCAAAATCGCCGCCGCCCGTAACGCCACGATCGGTTCGGACCTGATCTCGCCGTCCAACAACCATGACATCTATTCCATCGAGGACTTGGCGCAAATCATCTCCGAGCTGAAAGAAGCAAGCGGCCGCAAGGCGAAAATTATCGTTAAAGTTCCGGTTGTTCCAGGTATCGGCACGATCGCTGTCGGTGTCGCCAAAGCAGGCGCGGACGTCATTACGCTCTCCGGCTTTGACGGCGGTACGGGGGCGGCGCGGATTCACTCGATCACTCACGTAGGTTTGCCTACCGAGATCGGCACAAAGCTCGCTCACGTCGCCTTGATCGAAGCCGGCTTGCGCCACAAAGTCGAGCTGTGGTCCGACGGCGGTATGAAATCCGGCGCGGACGTCGTGAAAATGGTTATGCTCGGCGCCAACCGCGTCGGCTTCGGCAGCATCGCGATGCAATCGATCGGCTGTACGACCTGCCGCGGCTGTCACCTGGACACTTGCCACGTCGGTATCGCAACACAGATCGACTCGATGGAAGAAGCTGAAGAAAAAGGCCTGCGCCGCTTCGTGCCTCGCGTATACGATACGGCCGTAGACAGCTTGGTTCGCCTGTTCAGCGGCATCGGCGAGGAAACCCGCGAAATCGTCGCTCAGCTTGGCTTCAAGCAGCTGCAAGAGCTGGTCGGCCGTTCCGACCTGTTGGAGCAAGTCAACCATCTGGATAAAATCGATCTTTCCGATATTCTCCGTCCGGCTCCGCTCCAGTTCATTTCCAAGGAGCAAGCTCTGGCGGAAGCCGAAGCGGCTGTTGCCTCTTCAGACATCAAAATCGCAGCCGGTGCGGAAGGCCAGGAGTTCTTCCCGGATTCCGTCGCTTGGAACGGCGCCATCGAACGCAATTGGACGAAGGTCGATGCCGAGTCCCGTATTCTGGGCAGCCGCTATTCCAGCCACCGCGTACGCGACCGCTTCGACGGCAGCTACGACAACCTGCCGCAGGTGAAGCTCACGCTCACCGACTCCGTGCCAGGTAACGGACTCGCCGCATTTAACGCTCGCGGCGTGAACATCACGGTTCACGGCGGTGCGGAAGACGGCGTCGGCAAAATGTCGCTCGGCGGCAAAGTGGCGATCTTGAAAGCGCCGGGTAAAAACAAGCAATTCATCAACGGTTCTGTCGGTAAATCGTTCGGATACGGCGCACAAAAAGGCTTGTTCCTGATCCAGGGCAACGCCGACTCCCGTGCCTGCATCCGCTTCTCCGGCGCCGATGTCGTATTCGGTGGAGAAATCACGACGCCGCTGCGCGACGATCTGGGCAGCATCGCCAGCCGCGCCAACCTGAAAGGCTTTGCGTTCGAATACATGACCAACGGTCGCGCTGTCGTTCTTGGCGATCCGGGTCCATGGATCTGCGCTGGTATGACCGGCGGTGTCATCTACCAACGTCTCGTGCCGGAAATGGGCCTTGACCAGGCGGCGATCGAACGCCGTATTGCCAAAGGCGCAAAAGTGAAAATCGAATCGATCGGCCAGCAAAGCATCCGTGATCTGAACGAGCTGCTCGGCGCTTACCGCGAAGAGCTCGCCAATTCCGGTCAAACGGAAGCCGCTGAGAAAATCGATCAGCTGCTCGCCAACCTGACGGAACACTTCGTACGCATCGCTCCAGTCGGCCTGCAGGCAGATCAGTCTGTCGCTACGGAATAATTATAAGCAACCCCCTGAGACGCCTTATATGGGCTCTCAGGGGGTTTTATTTGCTATCCGGCCCACAGCTCCTTAAGCTCTTCATCCGAATAGGTGCACAGCTTCAAAAGCTCCTCATATGGGTCTCCTTCAAGCTGTAGCTCCCGGGCGAATGCCGGTTCTGTTTTAATTCCGTATGATTTCATTTCGATGATTTTCCTCTTGAACGATTCCCCGAACAATTGGAGCAGTCTTGCTTCGATGACCATATGCCTGAAGCCGTTTTGTTTTACCGTCGGCACAGCTTGACCAAACACTTCGACGGGCCAATGATCGCACATAAAATTGGCCTTCATCCTTTCTATGCCATCCACTGATCTTTTGACCGCCGTATATCCGGGGTATTTGCCGAACTCCCGGGCCAACGCTTCATCGAATCGTTCAAAATCATGAACTTCGCAAATAATGTCCAGATCGCTTCCCGCAACATGAATATCAATCGGTACGGTACCGACGAGAATAGGGTTATATTCCTTCAACCGGTCCAGCAGCCGGTGTTGGTTTATTAGACGGTAGACCTCCCTTTGAATAGAATTCCCCTTGGACAAATATCCGATGTCCGTCCAATCGCTGCCATACATATCGTTCGTCCGCCTCCTCTCCTCGCAAAAAAAGGCCCATATACAGCGTTATTCACTGCATAGGGCCCGTCTCTTGATTGCCTCTAGACTTGTGGGCTTACTTCGCCTTAGCGGCCTTGTAAGCTTCGATGTATTGCGCCGCTTTTTTCGCGACCAGCGAATAGTCTCCCGTCTTGACCGCATCCGTAGTCAGGTCGGAGCCGATCCCTACGGCTACGGCGCCGGCCTTGATCCATTCGCCGAGGTTAGAGAGCGATACGCCGCCCGTCGGCATGATGTTAGCCTGCGGCAGCGGGCCTTTAATAGCCTTAATCATTGCCGGGGAGAACAAATTGCCTGGGAACAGCTTCACGATATCGACGCCAAGCTCCAGCGCCGTTTGGATCTCTTGGATCGTCATGCAGCCCGGAAGCACCGGGACGCGGTACCGGTTGCACAGCGTTACCGTAGCCGGGTTCAACGAAGGCCCGACGACGAATTCCGCACCGCTCAAGATCGCGGCACGCGCCGTTTCCGGATCGAGCGCCGTACCTACGCCGATGATGGCGTATTTATCCGAATCCGCCGGCGCCGAGCTGGAGTAAGTTTTGGCCAGCTCTTCAATCGCCTTGAGCGCAAAAGGAACCGTCATCGTTACCTCGATAACTTTAATTCCTCCGGCGATCGATTGCTTCGCCATTTCAACGACTTCTTCCGGCGTCTCGCCGCGCAGTACCGCGACTACGCCCTCATTGACCATTTGCTGAATGAGTTTAAGCTTTTTCATGGTTCGTTACCATCCCGTCCGAAAATTATCTTTCCACGTGCGCTTTATTGGTCAGCACCGCTTCTACCTGCTCCCAGGTCGGGATGCCTTCCCAATCGCCTTCCATTTGGACGACCATCGAGCCGATCAGGTTGCCCAGCTTCACCGCTTCCGCCAAGCTGTAATCCTTGAGCAGCCCGACGATAAACCCGGCACAGAAGCCGTCGCCCGCGCCTACCGTATCGACGACCTTTTCCACTTTAAAATAAGGCACCGAGGTGATGCCGGATTTCTCTACGATATAAGTTTCGTCATTGCCGCCTTTGACGATGGATACGGCCTTTAGCTTGTTCAATCTGCCGACTATCTGATCGAAGTCTTCCGTTTGGTAGAGCAGCTTCAGCTCATCCAAGCCGGGCAGGAAATAATCGGCCTCTTCAGCCAGATCAAGCAAAACTTCCCTGGCTTCATCCAAGGACCATAACTTGAGCCGCAGATTAGGGTCGAAGCATACTTTTACTCCCGCCTCGCGGGCGATGCGAATCGCTTCCTTGGCCGCAGCGCGGCACGATGCGCTCAGAGCCGGCGTAATGCCCGTTACGTGCAGGATGCGGGCTCCTCCGATGTATTCCGCATCCAAATGCTCTGGAGCGAGCGTGCTGGCTGCTGAGCCTTTGCGGTAGTAGTATACCGATGTTTTACCGGAAATCACTTCGCGTAGCATCAGACCTGTCGGCGCTTCCGTTGTCTGCGAAGCGCGCGAAACGTCCACGCCTTCCCCGCGAATTTTTTTCAAAATATAATTGCCCAAAGGATCTTTACCGAGTCGGCTGAACCAGCCTACCCGGTGCCCCAGTCTGGCCACGCCGATAGCTACGTTGCTCTCCGCACCGCCGAACAACGTTTGCAGCTGCGGGGAATATTCGATTCCTTTGCCGCCATTCGGCATCATCAACGCCATCGTTTCCCCAAACGTCACAATCTCCGGCTGATATGCGGCATGGTTATTAGGTTGTGTCATGATTTTCACCTGTTTTCCGCTGAATTGGCGATTATCGGGACATCCAGCCGCCGTCCACGCAAAGCACGTGGCCGCTCATATAATCGGATGCTCTCGATGCGAGGAAAATGACCGGACCCTGCAGATCTTCCGGAGTGCCCCAGCGGTTTGCCGGAATACGCACAAGAATTTGCGAGCTGCGCTCTTGATCCGCCCGAAGCGCCGCCGTGTTGTCCGTTTCCATATAACCCGGGGCAATCGCGTTGACCTGGATGTTTTTGCTCGCCCATTCGTTCGCGAGAGCTTTGGTCACGCCGGCAATGGCATGTTTCGAAGCCGTATAACCCGGAACGTTAATGCCGCCCTGGAACGACAGCATTGAAGCGATGTTGATGATTTTGCCGGAGCCTTGCTTGATCATCTCGCGGCCGACCAACTGCGATAAAAAGAACGCCGAATTGAGGTTCAAGTTCAAAACGTCATGCCAATCCTGCGCAGCATGATCCGCTGCAGGAGTACGGCGAATAATTCCCGCATTGTTGACGAGAATATCGATTTTACCCATCGCCTGAAGCGCTTGCTCCACGACGCCCGGCAGCGCCTGCTCGTCCATCAGGTTCGCTACGACCGTGTGTGCCTTGCGGCCCATGGCTTCGATTTTATTTTGCGTATCCCGGTTGCGGTCATTGCTGGTTACGATGACGACATCGGCCCCAGCCTGCGCCAATCCCAAAGAAATTCCTCCGCCCAAACCGACGGCTCCGCCGGTTACTAATGCCACTTTACCCGTTAAATCGAAAAAATTCATGGTTCGTACCCTCCATTTATATATATCTTACTCTGAAACCTTCTGTTTGGCTTGTCCTGCCGCTGGATAACGTTGTTATTTCTTTGGCTGCCCCAGGTTTAAAACGTTTAAACCCGACAGACACCACTTCACATTATAAGCGAATTCCGGGTATTTTGCCATACTTACGGAGGGAAATGCTCGCTGCCGCAAGCTTTCCCCAGTAATTTGTCATGCATGTCCCGGCACATCCGGCAAATAATATAATCGCTTTGTATTCCAAATCTGAGGAGGGTTTCACCGTGGCCAAAGGAAAAAATAAATCGATGGATCAGAAGATGCAATCGTTGTTTGACGAATCCAAGCAAGCCGAAGAAAATATCGCCGCCAGCACGATGCCGACCTACCATAAAGACAAGCACGCCCCGAACCGCCCTTCGATCGGTTAAATCATCGGCATGAACGGCATCCTATCGGACTGCCGTTTTTGTCGCACGCTCTTAGCGCAGCAATACCATTAGCAGCGGCGCAGCGCATAACGTTATCATCGCCGTTAACACCATCGCGATGGAAGCAATCGTCCCGGCAACGGAACCGAACTCGAACGCTTTGGCCGTTCCCGCATTATGCGAGCTGGTTCCGAACAACACACCTCGCGCCACATCGTTTGTAATGCGAAAAATCCGGACAACCGGCGGCCCGAGCACCATGCCTAAGAGACCGGTTATGATCACAAAGAGCGCGGTAATGCTCGGGATTCCCCCCAAATTTTCAGAAATGGACATTGCGATCGGAGTCGTAGCCGATCTTGGCGCCATGCTTTCCATAATTTTAACGTTCAGCTTCAGCCACTCCGACATACAGACGGAAGTCATGAACGCCACGACGGCTCCGCAACCTGCGCTGATACTTATCGTCAAAGCGTTTTTCTTCAATACACCGATATTTTTATATAACGGTACGGCCAAAGCGACGGTAGCGGGTCCTACCATCTCGCTGATCCATTTCGTCCCCGAAGTGTAGGCTTCGAAAGGAATGCGAAAGAAGACCACCAGCAAAATGGCCAAAACCGGCACGGTCAAAAGCGGCGTCAAATACACCCGCGGCCAGCGGCGGTAAAGCTTTTTCGCTGCGATATATATGGCAATGGTCATAACAAAACATAAAAAGGCCAACATCTCACGAAGGCCTCCTTTCTTTCCATTTCGTAATCCCTTGCGCGATATAGCCGCTGCACACCATAACCATGAGTGTACTCCCCAGGATGACAGCGCCAATTTGCAGGCCGCTGCTCAGCAGCAGATTTTTATAAGGAAGTACTCCGACCGCCGAAGGAATAAAAAATAACAGCATTTCGGCGAGCAGCCAATTGGCTCCCGCGTCGATCCAATCCAACCGGATTATACCCACGAGAAGTAAAACAAAAACAAGCAGCATCCCTAAGATGCTCCCCGGAATAGGTAGCCGGAACAGTGACACGATCTCATTCATTCCCTTGGAAACGAGAATAAAGAAGCCGATTTGCCCCAGCCGGCGAATAAGATCTATTGCTTTCATGCGGCTTCCCTCCCTTACACTATTGAAAGTATACAACAGCTCCTTTTATAGGTAAAATGAATACATTGAATAGATTTCATTCCATTTATCTATGTAAGGAGCATGAGTGCAATGGATATCCGGCATCTGCAATATGTGTTGGAAGTCGCTCGCTGCAAAAGCTTCACTCAGGCCGCTAATGCCCTCCATATTTCGCAGCCGACGATCAGTAAAATGATACGGAACCTGGAAGACGAGCTGGGCATTGAGGTATTCATACGCGAAGGACGGCAGGTTGAACTCACCGACTCCGGTCAAGTTATTGTAGCGCACGCCAAACATATCCTGCAGTCTTTCGAAAGCCTCTCTGCGGAGCTAAATGATCTCACGCACCTGAAGAAAGGCCGTATCCGCATCGGATTGCCACCAATGGTCGGCGCCCGTTTTTTCCCGAACGTGATCAATCAGTTTCGCAAACAGTATCCGGGCATCGAATTGGACATGGTGGAAGACGGGGCCAAAAAGATTGAGGCTGCCGTAGAAGCCGGACATCTCGATGTCGGCGTAGTTCTCCTGCCCATTCATAATGAATTATTGGATTGGTTCCCTTTTGTGGATGAAAAGTTGAAACTGGTTGTCCCCCCGTCACATCGGCTTGCCCAAAGGGATCACGTCGCGCTGGCGGAATTAGCCGATGAGCCGCTCATTTCCTTCCGCGAGGACTTCGCCCTTCACGACCGCATTATATCGGCTTGCAAGGCTGCAGGGTTTGAGCCGAAGGTGCTGTACGAAAGCTCCCAGTGGGATTTTATCAGCGAAATGGTCTCGGCCGACTTGGGTATCGCCATGCTGCCGGAAACGATCTGCGCATCGCTTGATCCTAGCCGCGTACATACCGTTTCGTTTGCAAACCCTTCGATCCCGTGGCAGCTTGCCATCGCATGGCGCAGGACAGGATACTTGTCGTTCGCAGCCCGGGAATGGATTCATTTTACTCGGGATAAGCTGGAAAGGAGGAAAGTCGGGGAGTAGGAATAGGCAATCTTAATCTAAGCCCTTCACGGTCATGCTATAAAGCAAGAAAACCTCCTAAGCTGTCACGCGTAGGAGGTTCGGTTATGTATCCGTATGTCGCACGTATGTCTTACCAATCGTGCTATAGCGGGCTATGTTGAGCAGAAGCGTCTCAGGAGGGATTCGAACCCCCGACACACGGCTTAGAAGGCCGTTGCTCTATCCAACTGAGCTACTGAGACACGTGCGCATTTCAAATATGGAGCGGGTGATGGGAATCGAACCCACGCTACCAGCTTGGAAGGCTGGAGTTCTACCATTGAACTACACCCGCATATGGAATTGTATATCATGGTCGGGACGACACGATTCGAACATGCGACCCCCTGGTCCCAAACCAGGTGCTCTACCAAGCTGAGCTACGTCCCGTTATATGCATGGTGCCGGTGAAGGGACTCGAACCCCCACGGTTTCCCTCACGATTTTGAGTCGCGCGCGTCTGCCAATTCCGCCACACCGGCTTATTACAATGTATAAAGTTAAAATGGCGTGCCCTGAGAGATTCGAACTCCCGACCTTTTGATTCGTAGTCAAACGCTCTATCCGGCTGAGCTAAGGGCACATAGTTATAATAATGGAGCGGAAGACGGGATACTCTTCGTTTCACTCCGAGACTGCGAAGTGATTTCTAACGAAGTGTCGCTCCGACGAACCCTGAAAACAATGGGTTCTCATCCCTTTTTAGCTTAATCATAATGGAGCGGAAGACGGGATTCGAACCCGCGACCCTCGCCTTGGCAAGGCGATGCTCTACCCCTGAGCCACTTCCGCGTAATTAATAATATAAGCGATGTACTTGATGTTATGCAAGCGGTAATTTTTATGCAGCTAGACAATTCCGACGAACCCTTAAAACACCGGGTTCTCATCCCTACCTAGCTTAATCATAATGAAGCGGAAGACGGGATACTCTCCGTTTCACTCCGAGACTGCGAAGCAAACCCTAACGAAGTATCGCTCCGACGAACCCTTAAAACACCGGGTTCTTCATCCCTTACCTAGCTTAATCATAATGGAGCGGAAGACGGGATTCGAACCCGCGACCCTCGCCTTGGCAAGGCGATGCTCTACCCCTGAGCCACTTCCGCATAAGATTTTTAAAAGTGAGCCATGTAGGACTCGAACCTACGACACCCTGATTAAAAGTCAGGTGCTCTACCGACTGAGCTAATGGCTCATGTAATGGCTGGGGATCTAGGATTCGAACCTAGGCATGACGGAGTCAAAGTCCGTTGCCTTACCGCTTGGCTAATCCCCAATGAATTATATAAATGGGGCGATCGAAGGGAATTGAACCCTCGAATGTCGGAGCCACAATCCGATGCGTTAGCCACTTCGCCACGACCGCCATGTTGGTGGAGGATGATGGATTCGAACCACCGAACTCGTCAGAGAACAGATTTACAGTCTGCTGCGTTTGGCCACTTCGCTAATCCTCCATGTGACTCTGGTGCCGTCGAGAGGAATTGAACCTCCGGCCTACGCATTACGAGTGCGTTGCTCTACCCCTGAGCTACGACGGCATGTAGACAAGTAAATGGCGGAGCCGACGGGATTCGAACCCGCGGTCTCCTGCGTGACAGGCAGGCATGTTAGGCCTCTACACCACGGCTCCGCGTTAAGAAAATTTGGTTGCGGGGGCAGGATTTGAACCTGCGGCCTTCGGGTTATGAGCCCGACGAGCTACCGGGCTGCTCCACCCCGCGTCGATTAAATATCATATATGGTGGAGGCTGACGGGATCGAACCGCCGACCCTCTGCTTGTAAGGCAGATGCTCTCCCAGCTGAGCTAAGCCTCCATGAATAGTAGCTATGTAATGGCGGAGAGAGAGGGATTCGAACCCTCGAGACGCTTGTGACGCCTACACGATTTCCAATCGTGCTCCTTCGGCCAACTCGGACACCTCTCCAATATGACCGTAACAAAGCTTCTCAATTGTGAATATGGCTCCCCGAACAGGACTCGAACCTGTGACAACTCGATTAACAGTCGAGTGCTCTACCGACTGAGCTATCGGGGAACGCTCGTAGACAACGTTCGACTGTCAGTCTTACATGTCTGACTGGAATGTTAGACCTACGCAGTACTATCTTTGAAGGTCTAACGTACCTTGCCTGCTTGGCGACGTCCTACTCTCCCAAGACCCTGCGGTCTAAGTACCATCGGCGCTGGAGGGCTTAACGGTCGTGTTCGGGATGGGTACGCGTGGTTCCCCTCCGCCATCGTCACCAAACATGAGTTTTGTCTTAATCAAAACTCGCTTCGGAAGCGTGTTGCTCCCTGAAAACTAGATGCGAATCACTTCAAGTGTGCTGCGTTAGATTCCTTTGGGTACTTCTTTTGGTTAAGCCCTCGACCGATTAGTATTCGTCAGCTCCACACGTTACCGCGCTTCCACCCCGAACCTATCTACCTCGTCGTCTACAAGGGGTCTTACATACTGGGAAATCTCATCTTGAGGGGGGCTTCACGCTTAGATGCTTTCAGCGCTTATCCCTTCCGTACTTGGCTATCCAGCCGTGCCTCTGGCGAGACAACTGGTACACCAGCGGTACGTCCATCCCGGTCCTCTCGTACTAAGGACAGCTCCTCTCAAATTTCCTACGCCCGCGACAGATAGGGACCGAACTGTCTCACGACGTTCTGAACCCAGCTCGCGTACCGCTTTAATGGGCGAACAGCCCAACCCTTGGGACCTACTTCAGCCCCAGGATGCGATGAGCCGACATCGAGGTGCCAAACCTCCCCGTCGATGTGGACTCTTGGGGGAGATAAGCCTGTTATCCCCAGGGTAGCTTTTATCCGTTGAGCGATGGCCCTTCCATTCGGTACCACCGGATCACTAAGCCCGACTTTCGTCCCTGCTCGACCTGTTTGTCTCGCAGTCAAGCTCCCTTCTGCCTTTGCACTCTTCGAATGATTTCCAACCATTCTGAGGGAACCTTGGGGCGCCTCCGTTACTCTTTAGGAGGCGACCGCCCCAGTCAAACTGCCCACCTGACACTGTCCCCATACCCGATCAGGGTACCAGGTTAGAACTCCGATACGATCAGGGTGGTATCCCAACGTCGCCTCCACACAAGCTGGCGCTCATGCTTCAAAGGCTCCCACCTATCCTGTACAGATCGTACCAAAGTCCAATATCAAGCTGCAGTAAAGCTCCATGGGGTCTTTCCGTCTTGTCGCGGGTAACCTGCATCTTCACAGGTATTAAAATTTCACCGGATCTCTCGTCGAGACAGCGCCCAAGTCGTTACGCCATTCGTGCGGGTCAGAATTTACCTGACAAGGAATTTCGCTACCTTAGGACCGTTATAGTTACGGCCGCCGTTTACTGGGGCTTCGGTTCACAGCTTCGGTTTGCACCTTACCGCTCCCCTTAACCTTCCAGCACCGGGCAGGCGTCAGCCCGTATACTTCGCCTTGCGGCTTCGCACAGACCTGTGTTTTTGCTAAACAGTCGCTTGGGCCTTTTCACTGCGGCCCCCTCCGGCTATTCACCTTACCGGGGCACCCCTTCTCCCGAAGTTACGGGGTCATTTTGCCGAGTTCCTTAACGAGAGTTCTTCCGCGCGCCTTAGAATTCTCTTCTCGCCTACCTGTGTCGGTTTGCGGTACGGGCACCTTCTCCCTGGCTAGAGGCTTTTCTTGGCAGCTTGAGATCATGACCTTCGGTACTCCCGAAGTTTCCCTCCCCATCACAGCTCAGCCTTATCGATGCGCGGATTTGCCTACGCACCAGCCTTACTGCTTGGACGGACATCCATCAGTCCGCGTCACTACCCTTCTGCGTCACCCCATTGCTCATAACGGTTCACGGTGGTACAGGAATTTCGACCTGTTGTCCTTCGACTACGCCTTTCGGCCTCGCCTTAGGTCCCGACTAACCCTGAGCGGACGAACCTTCCTCAGGAACCCTTAGGCTTTCGGCGGATGGGATTCTCACCCATCTTTTCGTTACTCATACCGGCATTCTCACTTGTATACAGTCCACCTGTCCTTACAGTCAAGCTTCTACCCGTATACAACGCTCCCCTACTGCCCATTACTGGACCCATAGCTTCGGTGGTGTGTTTAGCCCCGTTACATTTTCGGCGCAGAGTCACTCGACCAGTGAGCTATTACGCACTCTTTCAATGGTGGCTGCTTCTAAGCCAACATCCTGGTTGTCTGTGCAACTCCACATCCTTTCCCACTTAACACACACTTGGGGACCTTAGCTGATGATCTGGGCTGTTTCCCTCTTGACGATGGATCTTAGCACTCACCGTCTGACTCCCGGGTATAAGTATGCGGCATTCAGAGTTT
>NZ_JALRMO010000001.1:7197500-7377500 GCF_023276405.1 Paenibacillus hamazuiensis | reverse complement strand
AAAAATGGTACCACGATCAGAGGTGGCTCCATTCTCAAGGTACCCGATTTCACCGCTTATTTCAAGTCGCCAGCTCAAATGTCGCCTGATCCAAAATGCGGACCCCGGGCTCGGACTCCATCTCCTTCATGAGGGCGAAAAGCGCTTCGTCTTTCATTTTGGCTTCGATCATGATATCCAGCTTCGGGGTAATTCCGGCAATCGACCGCAAAAACGCCAAAAACGGCGGAACATCGATATAATCGGCATGGCTGCGGACGTCCTTTTCATTTTTGGGGCTGGAGACGTGAATTTTCGGCGGCAGGTCCGGGAATCCGGCGAAAATCTCCCACGTTTTCAAAATGCGCGGCCACAGCTCGTGTGCCGGTTCTCCATTGTTGTTGACCTCGTGGTGGTGGATATCCAGCACCATCGGAGTCCGGGCTTCTTCGCAAATGGCGAGCGTTTCGGCGGCGGTAAACGTTTTGTCGTCGTTTTCGAGGGTAATTCGGCGGCGGATTCGCTCGGGAAGATCTCCGAACTGACGAATAAACCGTCGGCCCGCCGCTTCTTTGTTGCCATAGATCCCGCCCACGTGAATGTTGCATTTGGCGGTTTCGTCCAGTCCCATCGCTTCAAGCATTCGAACGTGCCGATCAAGATCGGCGGCGGAGCTGGCCAAAACCTCGGCGCGGGGAGTGCTGAGCACGGTGTAATGGTCGGGATGAAAGCTGACGCGCATGCCGTGCTGTTTGGCGTAATCGCCGATTTCGGCGAACTGCGGCGTCAAAGCGGGAATCGGGTCCCAATCCTGCAGCAGCTCATGTCCGATAAGCGGGATGAGCCGCGAGGAAAACCGGTATAAATGGATATCGTGGGCGCGGTTATGCCGCAGCAGGCGAAGCGTGTTTTGCAAATTTTCCCCCGCAATCCTCTCCAGCTTGCGTATGGCCGCTTCCCGGTCCTCCAGCTTCGCAAAGGCGGTGGCGGTCATCGTTTTGGAGGGGGAAGCGTTTTTTACGACGGTGGACATCGCCACGTAGCCGAGACGCACGATCAATGGGCTCACCTTCCGTTTCACGAAATGCTGCGGTTAGTGTCCCCCAAAACAGGAAAAAACCCTTCGCCGGATGGCAAAGGGCTCAACACCGATTTTTCATTTGTGAGGTTCGCCGAAAAACATCTCGTGCGCCAGCGCGGTCTGAACGGCCGCTTCCTGCTCGGTCAGCTTGCGGACGAGCTCCATCTCGACCTGCGTAACCTCTTCTCCCTGAAAGTTGATTTCAGCGATGGAGGCCAAGATTTTGACGATCGCCACCGCCTTGTTGTCCGGCGTGTAGGCAATCACCTTTTGCCCGGTGGGGTAGACACGGAAGCCGCTTTTGACCATCTTGCCCCGCCCGTATTCGAGCAATTCGTACAGTTCCTGCTCCGACTTGAATTTGCAGACGGAATTGAATTCGGTTTGAAAGCCCATGCTGAACACCTCCCGATAGAATGCAGAAGTTAGTTTACAGGTCAAACGTATATTGAATCGACTGCTTGGCCGCATGGCGTTCGACCGCGAGCCGGATCAAATCGTCGAGCAGCTCGGCATAAGATTTGCCGCTTTCCTTCCACAGCAGCGGATACATGCTGAAAGGAGTAAAGCCGGGCATCGTGTTGATTTCGTTAATGTAGATTTTACCGCTGTCCCGGGTCAAAAAGAAATCGACACGCGACAGGCCGGAGCCGTCAATCGCCTGAAAAGCGCGAACGGCCAGTTCACGAAATTGCGCGGCGAGCTCACTCGGGATATCCGCAGGGATGATCATGGCCGATTTGCCGTCGATATATTTTGCCTTATAATCGTAAAATTCATTGGAAGAAACGATTTCGCCCGGCACGGAAGCGATCGGATCGTCGTTGCCGAGCACGCTGACTTCGATCTCGCGGGCGTCGATGTTTTCCTCGACGATGACCTTCCGATCATATTGGAAGGCTACTTCGATCGCTTTTATCAGCTCGTCGCGGTTATGGGCTTTCGTGATGCCCACGCTGGAGCCGAGGTTGGCGGGCTTGACAAAGCATGGGTAACCGATCGCAACCTCGATTTCCATCAGGAAATACGGGTGGTCCTTCTCCCATTGGTTGCGGGTAAAATGACGGAACACGCACTGCGGAAGCCCTTCTTGGGCGAATATTTTCTTCATCATGACTTTATCCATACCGACGGCGGAAGCCAAGACGCCGGCGCCTACATAAGGGATGTTCGCCATCTCCAGCAAGCCCTGGATCGTGCCGTCTTCGCCGAACGTCCCGTGAAGAAGCGGCAGCACCACATCGATAGGACCGGCCGCGCTGCCTGAGGATCTGGAGCCGGATGCCGTCACAGCGGAGCCGAAAAATGGCTGCAGCGCAGCGGTGCCGCCTTCCTCGAGTGCCGGCTGAAACGTCAGCTGCTCCACCCTTTCAAGCGGTCCGGCGAGCTGCGGCCCGGAGCGCCATTCGCCTTGTTTGGTAATATAAAAAGGGAGAATGTCGTATTTGGAAAAATCAAACGCCTTGATGACGGCCAGCGCCGTCTGCAAAGAAACGTCGTGTTCTCCCGATCTCCCCCCGTAAATGAGACCTACGCGTATTTTTTCGCTCATGGTAACCCTCCAAGTAAGTAATGCATGCGGGCCTGCGGCAAGTATCCGCATATTCCGTGATGGTTGAAGCATCCTAATAATTAGGCATGCAAAAGCCTTCGTTTAACCGTCGACGATATGTAAAAAACGATAACGAGTGCGCGGTGTCCAGGCATGCGAATCCTGATACGACCAATAGCGGTGCTGGCTGCTGATGGTATGTGCGTTGACGAGCGGCATGCCGAGCGGGTCGAATGCGGTCACAATCGTATTGTGCCCGAAGCGGCCGGTTCCGTCCCAGTCATAGCAGAGCACATCTCCGAGCCGGAGCAAGTTCGGGGCTTCCACTTCGACAGCGCGTTTGCTTGAAGTCAAATACGATTGCAGGCTGTGGGCCACCGCCCAGCTGAAGCTCCACAGCTCCTGCCCTTGGCTTCTGCCCTTATACCACCAGCCCGAATCTCTTTTCCCAGTATAGTGCATCGGCGCCCCCCCTGCAAAGAGGCACTGGGATACAAAATTCGTGCAGTCAACCTCAATGGCGGCGTAGGCAGGGTTATAGCCGTTCCACCACGTATCCGCGTACTGCGCCGCTTTGCCCCGGTCGTAACGGAAGCGCCGGTGGGAAGGTTCGGGCTGGCCAAGCACCTCGTAGTTCAAATAAGGAACGGAGGGTATATATTCCGTCCTGATTTTGGAAGATTCCTGCACCGGAAGCAAGTCGGGAAAAACGCCGGCATCAGGCAAGAAGGATCGCTCGCCCGCCAAGTTCTGCACCTGAACGATATGCCAGCGTTCGCCCCGGCGGTGCAAAAGCAGCCTTTCATACTCGATCCGGCGTTCGGTTTGCTGCTCGTCACGAATCTGCGAGACGATCGTTCTTTTCAAGGCAACGTCGGCAATTACTTCTTCGGCTTGGACCTGAGTCCGGACGATCGAGAGCCGGGTCTCGTTTTGCACCGGCCGCAGTTGCCTTTGCCAGGCCAGTTCGCGCATGCGGGCGAGGCGGTCGATCTGGGCATGCAAAAAAGCGTCGTCCTCGACCAATGTCAGCAGCGGTTCAATTGAGTAATCGATATCCATTTGGTTTCGATGGTGGACGTAGTCGTAAACGAGCGTTTTCCAATTCATCCGATCATGACCTCCCCAAAAAGGCGCAAGAAGGCCACCCCGCCCTGGCGCTGCCGCAGACTGGCTGGCTCTTTCGTCAAAGTAAAATTCGTTATAATATATGAAATTCGGCGGGTAAAAATGATTGAAAATCTCTTTACGCCCCGTCGATCAACATGTATACTTAAGTTGCGGTGGAATTATGAAATCATGTTTCACTATATGAAACAAGAAAATGTTAGGAGGCATCAAGCATGTCCAAGAACGATCAGTACAAAGCTCGCAAAAGCTTGAGCGTGAGCGGCAAAACGTACGCGTACTACAGCTTGCAGGCGCTCGAGGAGCAGGGCTTCAGCGACGTTTCCCGGCTGCCTTTTTCGATCAAGGTGCTGCTCGAAGCGGCAGTTCGCCAATTCGACGGCCGTGCAATCACGCCGGAGCACGTAAAACAAATCGCTAACTGGGCGAAAGAGCGCGACGATAACAAGGAGATTCCGTTCATCCCTGCACGTATCGTGCTGCAGGACTTCACCGGCGTTCCCGTTGTCGTCGACCTTGCGGCCATGAGAGATACGATGAAAAAAGCCGGCGGAGATCCGAAGCGCATCAACCCGCTCGTTCCGGTCGACCTCGTTATCGACCACTCCGTCATGGTTGACGCGTTCGGTTCGAAGGACGCTTTGGATTACAACATCAACGTGGAATTCGAGCGCAACGAAGAGCGCTATCGCTTCCTGCGCTGGGCGCAAACGGCGTTCGACAACTTCCGTGCGGTTCCTCCGTCAACGGGTATCGTGCACCAGGTTAACCTGGAGTACCTCGCTTCCGTTGCGGCAACGAAGCAAGTGGACGGCGAAACCGTCGTTTATCCGGACTCCCTCGTCGGTACGGACTCCCATACCACGATGATCAACGGCCTCGGCGTCGTCGGTTGGGGCGTCGGCGGTATCGAAGCGGAAGCGGGCATGCTCGGCCAGCCGCTTTATTTCGTAGCTCCGGAAGTCATCGGCTTCAAGCTGACCGGCAACCTGCCGGAAGGCGCAACGGCTACCGACCTGGCGCTGACCGTTACGCAAATGCTGCGTAAAAAAGGCGTTGTCGGCAAGTTTGTGGAATTCTACGGCCCGGGCCTCAGCAACATCAGCCTCGCCGACCGGGCGACGGTGGCCAACATGGCTCCGGAATACGGCGCGACGATCGGTTTCTTCCCGGTCGACAGCGAAACGCTGAACTACCTGAGAAGCACCGGACGCGAAGAAGAGCAAATCGCGCTCGTCGAAGCTTACTACAAAGAGCAAGGCATGTTCCGTACGGACGCAACTCCGGATCCGATTTTCACCGATAAAATCGAGCTGGACCTGTCCACCGTCGTTCCGAGCTTGGCCGGACCTAAACGTCCGCAAGACCGCGTCGAGCTGACGAACATGAAGGAGTCGTTCAACTCCATCATCCGCACGCCGATCGACAAAGGCGGATACGGCTTGTCCGAAGACAAGATCAACGAAGTGGTAGATGTAAAGTATCCGAACGGCGAAACCGTGAAAATGGGTACCGGCGCCGTCGTTATCGCCGCGATCACTTCCTGTACGAACACTTCGAACCCGAGCGTTATGCTGGGTGCGGGTCTCGTTGCGAAAAAAGCGGTCGAGCGCGGTCTCGTGAAGCCGGCTTACGTGAAGAGCTCCCTGACTCCGGGTTCCCTGGTCGTTACCGAATACCTGAAAAAAGCAGGTCTGATCGAGCCGCTCGAAGCTCTTGGCTTCCACGTTGCCGGATATGGCTGCGCGACATGTATCGGTAACTCCGGTCCGCTGCCGGATGAAGTCAGCCAAGCGATCGCCGACAACGACATGACGGTCGCCGCCGTATTGTCCGGCAACCGGAACTTCGAAGGCCGCGTGCACGCGCAGGTTAAAGCGAATTACCTGGCTTCGCCGCCGCTCGTCGTCGCTTATGCTTTGGCCGGCACGGTGAATATCGACCTGACCAAAGATCCGATCGGCTACGACAAAAACAACCAGCCTGTATACCTGAAGGACATTTGGCCGTCCAACGCCGAAGTTCAAGCAGCCGTACAAACGGCCCTGACTCCGGATATGTTCCGCGCCAAGTATTCCAATGTGTTCCGCGCCAACGAGCGTTGGAATGCGATCGACGTTCCGGAAGGCGAGCTGTACGAATGGGATCCGAAGTCCACGTACATCGCAAACCCGCCGTTCTTCGAAAACATCCAAAACGGCATCGGCGACATCGCGGACATCCGCGGCGCCAAAACGCTGGCTCTCTTGGGCGACTCCGTTACGACGGACCATATCTCCCCTGCGGGCAACATCAAGGTTGACAGCCCTGCCGGCAAATATTTGATCGAGCATGGCGTGAAGAAGGAAGACTTCAACTCTTATGGCTCCCGCCGCGGCAACCACGACGTGATGATGCGCGGTACGTTCGCGAACATCCGCATCCGCAACCAAGTGGCTCCGGGCACCGAAGGCGGCGTAACGACTTACCTGCCGACCGGCGAAGTCGAGTCGATCTACGACGCTTCGATGAAATACCAAGCAAACGGCACGAACCTCGTCGTTATCGCAGGCAAAGAATACGGTACCGGTTCTTCCCGCGACTGGGCGGCTAAAGGTACGTTCCTGCTCGGCGTGAAAGCCGTTATCGCCGAGAGCTTCGAGCGGATCCACCGCTCCAACCTGGTAGGCATGGGCGTGCTGCCGCTGCAGTTCAAAGCGGGCGACAGCTGGAAATCGCTCGGCATTACCGGCCGCGAAACGTTCGACATCGTCGGCCTGAGCAACGATGTGCGTCCGGGCCAATCCGTCACGGTGAACGCTACGCGCGAAGACGGCTCCACGTTCTCGTTCGAAGCGATCGTCCGTCTGGACAGCCTGGTCGACGTCGACTACTACCGCAACGGCGGCATCCTGCAAACGGTGCTGCGTCAAATCATGAAATAAGTTCGTAATAAAAAGCGAGTGCTCCATAAGGGGCGCTCGCTTTTTTGTGCTTATTTTTAAATGGGATAGTTCCAGTCACTTGGGTTTAGCCGTTTGTATGCAGAACAGGCGGAATGAAGACACTATGTGCGAAAGGAGGGGACTTTTGTGCCATTCGACGTTTCTTTGGTACATCGCACGGCGGATGAAATCGAAGAGTGCGCCCGCCGGCTGCAGCAGCACGTTAATTCGCCCCAGGAGCTGCAAATGGAGCTGCTAAAAATCCAAAGCTGCATCGACAGCCTCGGGTCGCTTACCCGAAATGAGTCGGCCGGAGCAAACGCCAAAACGGCTCAGCTTACGCCGAACCAAAATCAAAGCTAGCTTCAGGAAGGGGGCAGGAAACCGCACATGGCAAGCGAAAACTCCAATGATGCCGTCGTAAGCGAGAAACGACAGGGCTTGAAAGCAAGCTGGGAGCTGCCGAACGACCGGGCTTCCGCCGACGCGACGACGCAGGACAAGCCACTTGGCGCCGATCAGGTCGGGGACATTCCGACGAATTACGAGAACAAGCATGTCAGCTATCCGGATGCGACCAGCTTCGAAGTTAAAAAATCGCCCGGACGTTTGGGGTAAACCGGGACAAAATTCGCCATACTATACAAGGAGGAGTCATCCATGGCTAAGACGACAGGCAAAGGACTGGAAAATACGGTCCAAATCAATAAAGAGGAAATTCAGGCAGGTAAGGTACAGGCGAAGGAAAATTATAAAATGGACAATTCTAAAGTCGACGCGGACCATATCAAGTAAACGGCAAGTCCCCACCGGGACACACGGTGGGGACTTGGTTTTGGTATGCCTGCCGGGAGGTGCCGGCCCGGCAAAAAGGCACGATGGCCCGGCGGGGGCGGGAGGTGCCGTCCCCTACTTCACCATCGTGCCCATGCGCCGCGCCGCTTCCATCAGCAGCGGCGCGTGCGCTTTCATCATGTCCGGCGTCAGGCGGTTCGCCGGACCCGATACGGCAAGCGCGGCCACGAGCCGATGCGCGCGGTTCAGGATCGGCGCGGCGACGGCGGCGGCGCCAGGCTCGCGCTCTTCGACGCTCGTCGCGTAGCCGAGCTCGCGCGCTTCGTCAAGCTGCGCCTGAAACGCAGCCCGGTCAAGACCCGGCGCCTCGCGGAACAGCTGCTGCTGCACCTCGGGCTCCGCGAAGGCGACCAAAATCTTGCTCGAGGCGCCGACGTACAGAGGCAGCCTCGCCCCGATCGGCGCAACCCGGCGGATCGCCTGGTTGCTCTGCACCGCCTGCACGCGCACGCGTTCCATGCCGTCGCGGACGTACAGGCTGACCGTCTCGCCCACCTGGTCGCGCAGCCGTTCCATTTCCGGCAGCAGGATGAGCGCCGGATCGTCGTTTTGCGTCAGGTTCGCCGACAGCTCCCAGACGCGGAAGCCGAGCCGGTATTTTTCCGAAGCCGGGTCCCGCAAAATAAACCCTTTGCCCTCGAGCGAGGCGAGCAAACGGTGGACCGTGCTCTTATGCAGGCCGACCCGCTGGGATATTTCCGTAAGGCTCAAATCCGAAGAATCCGTAAAGCAAAGCAATATGTCCAAAGCGCGTTCGACCGCGCGTACGGTAAGTTTGGAATCGTCCATGCCGATAAATCCTCCTGCCTGACCGGCCGACAGTTTCACTCAATGAAACCAAGTTTACATACAGTATAGCCCATCGGGAGGCTTCCGTAAAGAACCGATTGCGGCCAGGGAGCACGTTAAATCTCACCAATGCACGCCATTGCCGCCTTTGCGGCGACAATCGGCATTCCCAGGCTCGTTCCGGCCCATTTGACCCAGCAGGGGGACCGGTAAAGGTTCGTTAAATTCAGGTCCGATCGGTCCTCAGACAGCGGGAGGATCTCCGTTTATTACAGCCGGATTACAGCGAGTTTACAATTTCACAAAACCATTGACGCATGGAGGACCGCCATTTTACTATACATATACAAGAGAATTATCCGGAATATTCCGACAACTCGTTCGTCGGCCGCAGACTCTCTTTTTCCCAAGAAGTGACGCTCCAACTTACCAGCGAGGAGGGATCATGATGGACAGCACTTCTTATCAGCCTGCTTCCCTTTCCCCCGCCACAGCGGAAGTCGTCGTCGCCAGGCCCGCTTCGGCCAAGAGACGGTGGCTGCTTATCGTCATTATGTCCCTGCTTTTGCTCATGACGAGTCTGATCCTGGCGTTTCACGCCTATATCGCCTGGACGCTCGCGCGGCCTCACGTCGATCCGCTCAAATCGAATCCGCTGAAAGCGATCGGCACTCCTTACGAGGACGTCGTTTTCCCGAGCGCCAACGGCAAAACCGAGGTCAGCGGCTGGTACATCCCCGGCTCGACGCATAAAACCGTCATCTTTTCGCACGGATACGGCGCCAACCGCGAAGAAATTTGGGTGCCGATCTATGCGCTCGCCGGAGCGCTGAATAAGCAGGGCTACAACGTGCTTATGTTCGACTACGGGTTCGTCCATCCCGAGCTAACCGTCACTGGAGGCATTCAGGAATCCCAGGAGCTGCTCGGAGCGATCGATTTCGTCAAGCAGCGGGAAGCGAGCAAAATTTTCGTATGGGGCTTTTCCATGGGGGCCGGTACGGCGCTGCAGGCGGCTTTGCAGACCAAAGATATCGACGGGATGATCTTGGACAGCACGTTTATCCTCGATCCGGAAACGCTGTATCACAACATGAAGCAGTACGTGAATTTGCCGAAGTTCCCTTCCCTGCCGCTCGTCAAGTTGTTTTTCCCGATTCTGAACGGCGTCAGCCTGAAGCAGATCCCTTATCAAAAGGTGATGGAAACGAAATATACGATGCCGATTTATTTTATTCACGGGCAAAAGGATTTGAAGGCGCCTTATGAAATCGTGGAGGACATTTATAAAAATCAGGTGAATCCGGAATCGCAGCTGTGGCTGCTGCCGAACGGAGAGCATGAATGGATTTACCAGCCCAACAAGCGCACCTATTTGAACCGGACGCTGGGTTTTCTGAACGAGCTTGCCGCGGCACCGAATCTGAAGCTGACCCAATAAGGGGAATTCCCCGACACATAGCCTCCGGCCTCCTTGAATACAATGGAGTAGTAACCCGGCTCGCCCGGGCCACTTCCATTCAAGGAGGTTTTTTTGCCGTATGCTGCGAGTTTACGGAACGCTTATGCCGCTGCGCGTGCTGGAAGAAATTCGGTTTTGGAAAATGCAGGAGAAAGAACATACGCTCGTCATCCGGCAGATCGCTCCCGGGCTCGAGCCGGAATATGTCCGATTGATGGAACAGTGGGAGCAGGTGTTCGCTCAAGCAGAGATGGCGGCAACGCGTTGGATCGAAGCGGTGATCCGCATGCAGGCGCCTCTCGATCCGGCAATGCTGGCCCGGATTCAGGCACTGCTCGCAAGCGCGGCGGAGCAATCGAATGCGTTTATTGGCCAGCTGATATCGCTGATGCAGCTCAGCAAAGCTTTGCGGGAAAACGCATTCGCGGGCACGGTCGTTCAGCATATCATCCGCGAATCGGAATATTTTTTGGGCGTGCTTCAGGCGATAAGCTTTGACGATCCGGGAGGCTGGATGACGATGACCCCGATGCCCGCTCGCGCCGAAGCGCCGGGCCTCGATCCGACTGCGGACGCGGACAACATCAAGGAACGCGTTAAACTGCACATTATCGGCAAAACGGAGAAAGCTTCGGCCATGGAGCTCACCTCCACCAACGAAGGCGTCTGGACGCCGCCCGCAGCCGAGCCGCACAGCCCCGTCCCCATCGGCGGCCATAAGCTGCCTCCGCTCCCCTACCCTTATGACGCTCTGGAGCCGTATATCGATGCCGAAACGATGCGGCTGCATCACGACAAGCACCATCAAACCTATGTAGACGGGTTGAATAAAGCCGAAACGATGCTGTCCCGCGCGCGCAAATCCGGCGACTTCGCGCTCGTCAAGCATTGGGAAAGAGAGCTTGCCTTCCATGGCGCCGGGCATTACCTGCATTCGATTTTCTGGAACGCCATGAAGCCGGGAGGAAGCAAAATCGGCGGCCCCATATTGCCTGAGCTGTCCGCCTCCTTCGGCAGTACCTCCGCGTTTCAGCGGCAGTTTTCCGAAGCGGCGGACAAAGTGGAGGGCGGCGGATGGGCGATTCTCGTCTGGAGCCCGCGAAGCCGGCGGCTCGAGATTTTACAGGCGGAAAAACACCAAAACCTGTCGCAGTGGGACGTCGCCCCCCTTCTTCCGCTGGACGTCTGGGAGCACGCATATTATTTGAAATACCGGAATGAGCGCCGCAAATATATCGATGCCTGGTGGAACGTCGTGAATTGGGATTATATTAACGACCGCTTTACCGCCGCCCGGAGCGCTTCGTGGCATTCTTTCTGAGGGTGCTGCTCATTTTAGCCTTCCAGATGCTCCAGCAGCCGGGTGTACGATTCTATCGCGTCAAGTTCGGCCTGCCGGCCCTTGCGCAGCAGTTCGGCGCCCGCGTACCGCCGTTCCTTGTCCGGAATCGGCCCGAACGGCTGCATCCAGGGGAACATTTCATTCAGCTTCGTAAAAATTTCGTTCAGCTTCTGCGCCTGCCGGATAGCGTCGTCAAAGGCGGACGCGCTATGCGGCAGCATTGCGGCGAGGCGCTCTTTGGCTTCGCTAAGAAACTGCCCTGCATGGTATCTCAGCTCCCGCCAGGCGTTGGCATACAGCCCCAAATACCAACCGTCCACGATCCCCTTTTCCAACGCGCGAATCCACACATCGTACGCCTCCGCTCCGGTTCGCAAATCGGGCTGCACCCACGGCCCGTCCGGCGCTGCGAACTCCACGGCCAGACGCAGAGCACCCGATACGACGCTGTGGTCTTCGGCCGGCTTGCCCGGTTTCGCCCAGTAGAGCCGGATGTCTCCCGCTTCTTCGGGCGGAAGGAACGGTCCCGTCGCCTGTAAACGGCGGCAGGCCTGGCATCGGCAAGGCGTTTTGACGGGCCCTTCCCTTTTCCAATCATTACGCCGCCGCGTGCAGGGCTCGCACGGACATACTCCGCGGCCGAGCTGCGGCCAGGGGATAGCGCTGCCCGCGCGCCCGTGCCACGAATGCGAATAATATCCGTCTTGATCGTATCCGACGATGAGCGCATACTCTCCGCCGGGCTGGTCAACGGAGCGGCCGAAGACGGCCCATCCCGCGTCGATGGCGGCACGGGCCGCATCCCACGCCTCGCGGAGCAGCGCCAGGCGCGCTTCTCCGCGCACGTCGCCCTGAACCGAGCCGAGCTCGAGCCCCAGACCGGCAGCGAAAAGCTCGATCATTTTGTGCTCGGGCAGCGCAAGGCAGTGGTCGTGAACGTTCACTTCCGGGTGCACCGCCATCAGAAAAGGCCGCCCCGTCGCTCCCCGGATCCACGAATCCGAAGCATCGATGCCGTAATACCGGGCAACCCCTACCAGCGTATTGAAATGAGATATGCAGCTGTCGCCTTGATACACGAGGCCCGGAAGCAGCTTCCTGCCGGCCAGCGCTTCCGCGATGCGACCAAGCGTGCGGGCCGCTTCCAGCTCCGCCTGCCTCGCCGCTTCCATACAGCCCGCAGCGCGGCTTCGCCAGCCGCCGGCGTCCTTCCGCGAAGCTTCCGCCAGCTCCGCTGCTTCCCGCAGTTTATCCCGCGCGGCCTCATAAAGCCTGGCCGCCTCCTCATGCAAACCGGCCTGGTTTCCCCCTGTCTGCCCGACTTGTACGCTCCGAAGAAGCTGCACGATATCCTCGCGTTTTGCGCTCCAATTAAGCGCAGCGGATGCGAGCTCGGCCGGCTTCGCATCCGGCGCGGACGACGCCGCGATCCACTGCCCGAACGCGGAGGCCGCCGATGAGGCTCCTACATCCGCCGCATAGCGGAATACCGCAATGATCCGCTCCCGCTCCTCCGCCTCCTTCGCCGGCCGCACGGCGTACAGCTCCAGATCGGAAGCTCCCGCCGCCGCGCTCCATGCGGCGATTCCGGCTTCCGGCGCCTCGGATCTGAAGCCTTCCCGATTGCAGGAGCGGATCGCCCGATACTGCTTCTCGCCGGCCCATTTGCCGAAAAGCGGAAGCCCTTTTGCAAGCGCGCTGCGCACAAACTCCGCTGCATCCTCCTCACCGCTCCGCTTGGTCACATCGAGCCCGTAGCCGCGCACAAGATCAAGCTGCACTTCCGGGCCCGCGTCCTCCCCGAGTCGAAGATGAAACGAATGGCCGGTTCCGGCGGCGAATACCGCTTCGTCGACATAGCGATTATAAAATCTCAATGCTCCGAGCAAGCAGCCGACGAACGAAGAAGCATGCGGCAGCGCATGGTAACCCGGCACGGCCCTTATGGAGCCGTCCGCCTCCGGCTCTCCCTCGCGTACACCGCTAGCCGGAAGATGCTCCCTGATAGATACGGAGCCGACCGTCAAATTCGCTCTCCAGCCGGTATGCACTCCGACTTTCCCCTTGAGCCCGCGGTAATTGCCGGGCAGCGCGAACCGCTCCTCCCCGTTCACCAGCAGCCTCATCACATCCTCAGCGATAATCCACTCCACGTGATGCCAGCGTCCGGCAGGCACAAACCCGAGGCCCGGTACGTTAAAAGCCTGGCCTGTTGCCGGATGTTTGACGCGAAGCAAATCTTCGCGGCGGTCCCAGTTCAGGATGATTTGTCCTTTGGCGAAAATAAACCCGATATTCGTGCTGTCGGTCATCACCGTCGCTTCGATCGTCAGCGGCGTTGCGTATTCCCGCTCCGTCCGCGCAGGATGGATGCCGAACGAATCGGTAAACTGGATGCCGTCCGCCGTCCGTACCGGATGGCTTTCCGATGCGGCAACAAGCCGGTCAATCGCTTCATTGCCGCGGTATACCGCTATCCAAAGCGGCTCGCGTCCGTCTGCTTTCATTTCCATACTCATTCGCACGGTCCCTCCTTTTCCCCATAGTCAATTCAAAATGCGGCTCAGCCGCCCTAACGTTTCGATCCCCGCCGCCTCATGTTCCCTCGCCTCGGCAAGATGAGCGATCGCGAGACCCGCCAAGTCCGGATCGAGCGGCCTGCCGCCTCCGGGAAACGGAAACATGGCGGCCAGCCGGGCCAGGCAAGCCGCCGCTTCGTAATAATGCCCCTCGGCGTCGAACAGCAGCCTGGCTTTTTCACCCTGCCATCGCCCGGACAAGCCTCGCAGAAAACGAACCGCATGCTCCCGCGCATCGGCTGCGATTCGCAGCGTATAAGCGTTGCCCAGCGGATCCACCGCACGTTCGCGGAACGCCCGCTGCCATGCGTCATAGGCTGGCAGCCCGCACACGTAGCCGGGAAACGTCTTTTCCCCGTAGGCATGGGCTGTGATCATTCCGATCAATTGACTCACCGCCTGATCTGTTTCCGGCCGGCCAGCTCCTTTTTCCACGGTCATCACGAAAAGTCCGCCCGCGGCTCCTTGACCCAGCCTTTCATAAGCGAGCTTTTTGGCACCTTGACCGTCATCCCCGATCAGCAGCTGCCGGTCGTCGTCATAACCGTACAACAGACCGAATTCCGGCTGAAACAAGTCCCACGCGATAACGGGAGCCCCCGACGCAATCGCCCACCGAATCAAACCTAACGCCTCTCCGAGCATGTAGGAGGAAGGAGGCATTCCTCCGTCCCCGACATGCCGCACGACAAGCCCGAGATTCGCTAGCCCTTGTGCGAAAGCAGGCTCCCAAAAATACATATGCGGCCCCGACGCATCGATCCGCCGGCTTTCCACGCTAATCCGAAACGCCTGCCCGGTAAATCCCATCGTCTCGGACAAGCCGATGCCGCCGCAAATACCGGTATGCCGAAGCAGCAGGTACAGACACGCCGCCAGCGAAGACCGGCATTGTTCCCAAGTTTCCCGTGCGGCCCGAAGGGGCAGCGTTACCGCCTTGCAGTCACGCGCCCCCGCCTCCTCGCGGATCCGGTCGCGCAAATAATGGCGCAGCCGGTTTTCTTTCACCTTTTGCCGCGATCTGGAAATGAATTTGTAAACGCTGGTTTCCGGCATTGCAAGCAGGCGGGCGATTTCCTGCGGGGACAGCCGGTCAAAAAAATGGGCTTCGAAAACATCCCGCTCCTTGGCCGATAATCCATGCATCATCTCCTGTATGGCGGTAAAA
Organism: Paenibacillus hamazuiensis; assembly: GCF_023276405.1. Classification (NCBI taxonomy): domain Bacteria; kingdom Bacillati; phylum Bacillota; class Bacilli; order Caryophanales; family Paenibacillaceae; genus Paenibacillus; species Paenibacillus hamazuiensis. The sequence goes on along the minus strand of NZ_JALRMO010000001.1, from coordinate 7,362,641 downwards.
AACTCCCGGCGCAGCAGCGCATGTTCCGGATCCGCTTCGGCATCCGGCGTCCCGCCGGACCTCGTCAGACGGTAAAGGAGGCTGTCCAGGTCCCGCGAACCGGAATCGTCTCCTGCTAACGCATGCCCTCTCCCGGTGACGCCGGTAAACGTCGTTTCCGGCGGCCTGGCACCCGCACGGCGGACATTCATCAGCGCCTGATTGCGGACGATCCGGCTCAGCCATGGCGCGAAGCGATCGACGTCCGCCAGCGTGCGGATATGCCGGTACGCCTGCAGCAGCGCCTCCTGCACGACGTCTTCGGCAATGTGCGGATCGCGGGCGATGCGGCGGGCGATGCCGAACGCTTTGGCCCGGTATCGGTGCACAAGCTCGCCGAAGGCGGCGGAATCCCCGGCCCTGGCCCGGCGGGCGAGCTCCGCTTCCAGCCCCCGCTCGCCGCTGAAGTCGGCGCCACCTTCATTGGGTTCGAACTCTTTCTCCGATCGCACCCGGCCACCCCCTCTTTTCTCCGTCTAATTGCTTTGATGCGGCAAAGCGAACTTTTTGGACATGGCTTGCGAAAAAAATATTTTTAACCAAATCATACCATATCTACTTCTCTGGTATGTGCTGTTTGTCGAATAATGACCGGGGGGAGTCATTACTGCGGACAGCAGATCCGCTATTTGCTCATTCCTCCGGATTTTGACATATATGCGGACACAAGGTACGTTATCGGCTGTAAAACCATACAAATTGGCCCATTCAGGCTTCAATAACGGAACGTATGTCCGGTTTCATTTAAAATTTGTTCTACGGGATGAAATAACGTATCCACGGTCCGCAAAATTTGGCCGGAACGCGAGACGGAAGCATGGTACGATGAGGCACAGTACGTTGGGACGGGAGCGAGCATGGGAAAGACACAATTGTTGCTGAAGAACGTACAAGAGTCGTACGGGGATTTGGAGTGGTATGGAGATATGGGGAGGGATGGGGATTTGGGGGTGCGGGGGCTGTATGCGGCGGAGGGCCCAGGCGACAAGACAAGAGCGTGTCAACGTCGGGCACCCTCGCCGCCAAACAAAAACAGCCCCTGCTCAAAAGGCAAAGGTTGTTTTTCGCAATTACTCTTTGATCAGTGCCAAAAACTCGGAACGCGCGGCCGCATCCGTACGGAACAGCCCGCGGACCGCGGAGCTGACCGTCTTGCTGCCCGGCTTCTTCACGCCTCGCGAGCACATGCACAAATGCTCTCCTTCGACGACCACCATGCAGCCGTGCGGCTTCAGCACTTCATCCATGATGTCGGCAATTTCCGACGTAATCCGCTCCTGCACCTGCAGGCGTCGCGTAATCGCCTCGACCAAGCGCGCAAACTTGCTGAGTCCGGCGATTTTGCCGCTCGGGATGTACCCGACGTGTATTTTACCGAAAAAAGGGGCCATGTGATGCTCGCATTGGCTGTAGTAGACAATATCCTTGATGATAACGAGCTCCTCGTGTTTTTCATCGAAGGTGACGCCCAATATTTCTCTCGGATCTGCATCGTACCCGGCGAAAATCTCCTCATACATCCGGGTAACCCGGGCCGGTGTGTCCAGCAGCCCTTCCCGATCGACGTCCTCTCCGATCAAACGCAAAATTTCTTTGACGTGATGCTCGATCAGCTCGCGGTTTTCGATAACCCTGTTGTTTCTGTATTCCTTTGCAGGCATCGCTTATCGCCCTCTTATTTTTTGAATTTTTGGCTTTTCATCATTTGCTGGGCCTTGGCCAGCTGCTGCTTGTTCAGGTTGTAGCCCATCTGCTTCGCCATCTGCTGCAGCATCTCCGGATTCGACTGCATCTTCTCCATCTGCTTGCGCAAATAAAATACGCCGACGAAAAAGCCGCCGATGCCTCCTACAATCAGCGTTACAATCGGGATGATGATACTCCACATAAAAGTCACTCCATCATTTATCTTTTTTCACAACATCATATCACGGAAGTCCGATTCAAAACAAATACCGGCAGCGGCCGGCGGAGGGGTCAGCTTAATACGGCATCGATAAAAATCGTGTTGTGCTTCGCCAAATCGATCTCTTTAACGTCAAGCTCACGCTCGTCACTCTGCTTGACGATGCGCACGATCGGCCGCCCGGGCAAACCGCGATGCTGGCCGACCACGACGCCGGTTTCCTTCGTCGATAAACGGACCGATGTCCCCGTCGGGTAAACCGAAACGGTGCGCAGAAATTGGATCACAATGTCGCGGTCCAGCTTTGTACCGGCCATCGCCATGATTCTTTCGCATGCTTCATGGGGCTTCAGCCGGCGGCCTAGCGACAGGTCGAACAGCAAATTATCGTAGGTGTTGGCTACGGCGGTAATTTTCGCATAAAGATGGATTTGATCTCCTGCAAGTTTGCGCGGAAGCCCTTCACCGTCGATCGTTTCGTGATGCTGGAAAGCGACGTGGGCAATGAGCAGGCTGAATTCGCGTTTGTTTTTCAGCAGTTCGAATCCGCGCCACGTATGATGAAGCTTGATGTCCTGCGATTGGTCATCGGTCGTAATCCCCACCTTGCCAATATCGTGGAGCAGCGCACCGATCGCCAGTTCCTTGAGCTGCGTGACGGAAAGCCCCAAATTGACGCCGATCAGGGTGGACATCATGCACACGTTAAGCGCATGCACGTACGATTCGTTATCCTGCGTGCGGATGTCCGAGAGCTGGACGAGCACCTCGCTGTTTTGCATGACCTCCTCCAGAAGGTCTTCGATGCTTCCGCTGAGCGAGCGGGTGTTCAGCTCCTTGCCGGAGCGGATCGACTCGAACGTCTCGCCCATCTGCTTCATCACCGCACGTTTCGTTTCTTCGGAGACGACATCAACCGGTTCCACGTCTTCGAAGTTCGGATCCTTGATCGAAATCATCGTCACGCCGATCCGGCGCAGGGTGGTGATCATGTATACGGTCAGCTGTACCCCTTCGGACAGCAAAACCGCCCCATTGCCGGAAAAAATCGTCTTGCCCAAAAGCTGTCCCGGTTCCACCGCATCGATATGGACATACCTCATCCTCGCTCCACCTCTATCCGTTATTCGCCGCTGCCCCGGCGACCTTAGCCGGCTGCTCGAGCTCCAGCAAAAAGGTCTTGATCGGCAGTCCGCCGCCATAGCCGACCATGTCGCCCCCGGCGCCGATCACACGGTGGCACGGAACAACGATGGCTACGGGGTTGTTATGGTTGGCTCCGCCGATGGCGCGCACCGCCTTTACATTGCCGATGCCTTCGGCAATTTGCTTGTAGGAGCGGGTTTCCCCGTATGGGATGCGACACAGCTCGGACCATACTTTAAGCTGAAAAGGGGTTCCGCGCATGTCGAGCTTCAGCTCGAAAGATCGCCTTTCCCCGGCAAAATATTGCTCCAGCTGCCGCACCGCATCGGCGAGAGCCGGCGGATTATGCTGCCAAAGCGCTTCATCGCCGAACCACCGCGCGGACCACGATTGCAGCCGGCTTTGCCGTTCTTTATAGGCGCCGAACTCAATATTGCAAAGTCCGCTGTCGGTCGCCGCGAGCACAAGCGGCCCTATCGGGGACTGCATTTCGTCATAATTCAGGACGGTTGCTTCCATGTTCATTCTCCTCCAATACGGCCAATGCTTTGGTCAGCTCGCGCTTCACCGCTTCGTCTTCTTCCCCGCGGAGCGCTTCCCGCACGGCGCTGAGCGCTTCGTCGCCGCCGATGCGCCCGAACGCCCAGGCCGCCGTGCCGCGGATTTCCGGCCGCGGATCGTCGCGCAGCAGCTGTGCCAGCACCGGCAGCGCGGAAGCGTCCCTGAAATTGCCGAGCGCAAGAATCGCATTGCGCTGAATCGGCTTCTTGCCGCGCCACGAAGCGGCACTGCGCCCGAACCGCTCCTTGAACTCGCGGTTCGTCATGGTGAGCAGCGGCACGAGCAGCGGCTTCACCGTTTCCGGGTCCGGCTGAAGCTCCGGATGGTGAGACCAATGTTTTCCTTTATTTTTCGGGCAGACGACCTGGCAGGTATCGCAGCCGTAAAGCCGGTTGCCGATTTTCCGCTTCAGCTCGTCGTCTTCGATCATACCCTTCGTCTGCGTCAAATAGGACACGCACCGCTGCGCATTCAGCTGCCCCGGACCGACGAGCGCTCCCGTCGGGCATGCATCGATGCAGGCGGTGCAGTCGCCGCAATCTTCCGTCACCGGCGTATCCGGCGGGAACGGAATGTTCGTGATCATCTCCCCGAGGTATACCCAGGAACCCCATTCCGGGGTGATGATCGCGCAGTTTTTGCCGGTCCAGCCGATGCCGGCGCGCTCCGCCACAGCCCGGTCGACCAATGCCCCGGTGTCGACCATGCTCTCGATGAGCGCATCCGGCACGCGCTCCTTGATATACGCCTCGAGCTTCGCGAGGCGGTCGCGAAGCACGGCGTGATAATCTTCTCCCCACGCCGATCTGGAAAGAATGCCGCGGTAGGCGCCTTTCTCCGAACGCGGCGGGTTGTCCATCCGCGACGGATAAGCAACCGCGATGGAAATGATCGAGCGCGGCTCCTTGTGGCTCAGCTCCGGATAGACGCGCTTGTCGATGTCCCGCTCCTCGAAGCCGGACTCGTGGCCTTTCTCCCGATGCCGCAGCAATATCTCTTTAAGCTCCAAAAAAGGATCGGCCGAGGCGAAGCCGATTTTATCGATGCCCAGCTTGCCTGCATCGCGCCGGATATCTGCCTTCAGCCGCTGCCAATCCGTCATCTCCCGCACGGCGGTATTTTCAGGCAAGGGAAATCACCTCGCTGCATAGTCTTTCCCTTACTATTTCCAAATTGAAACAAATACAGCAAATGCTACGCTTACCGAACTTTATTTCAACTACAAAGCTCTGATCTGCTTGAACGGCCATACGATCCATTCCGCGCGCCCTTCGATTTGCTTGCTCGGCACCGAGCCGAAGCTGCGGCTGTCAAAGCTGGCGTTACGGTGGCGATTATCGCCCATGACAAAATAGGAATCGGCTTCGACGATGTGAGGACTGAACCTGCCGTCTTCGATGGAGGAATCGACGTAGGATTCGGCTAAGGGCTCGTCGTTGATGTACAGCCGCCCCTGCTTGATCTCTACCTTATCGCCCGGAAGGCCGACAATGCGTTTCACCAAATAAGGATGATTGGAATGCTCTGCATCGTCCTCGCGAATGATAACGACATCGCCGCGGTGAAGCGATCCGATATAGCGGATCGTTTTGTTGATAAACAGCCATTCGTCCTCCTGAAGCGTCGGCTGCATGGACGAACCTTTAACCGTAGATAAATGAAAGCCGAATTGATGTACGAGTACAACGAGGAACAGCGCTACCAAAATCGACTTGAACCAGTCCCAAATTTCCCCAATCAGTCCGGGTGATGCGCCCTCGCCGAGCTCGCCCGTCGCTTTGTCAGGCAGGTTAGTTCCGCTTAACATTTTTCAAGCCCCCGTCCCGCTATCCTTCCACAAGCGGTAATACTGGACAACCAAGTCATCCCGGAAAGGGGCCGCCTTGCGCTCGATCCTCTCCAGCAGCGCAGCCAGACCCGCCTTCACCTTGGCGTCAACTATGGCGGAATAATGATAATTCAGCTTATGCCTCTCGTATTCTTCCTGGTCGACAACGGTCACCTGCCCGTTCGCCTGCCGGATCACATCCAAATCGTAATCGATATAAGTGATCACGCGGCCGCTGACATAAGGCGGAGACGCTATGTTACAATAATATCTTACTCCGTTCTCTTCGAGCAGCGCAACAACATTAAACCACATCTTGGGGATAAAAAAAGAGACCCCGGGAATGCGGCTGACCCATTCTTTACCGTCGGCCTCTACGATCTTCGTCTGGCAGTTGATCAGCACCATCATCGCCTCCGCGCGATGCTCTTCATGCAAAGCGTCTTCCGGAACGAGCCAGTTTTCCAGCCACATGCGATGAAGGTGACCGTCATGTTTGAAGCTTTTGATTATATAAGAAGAAAAAGGTTCCAACATAAAGTTCAAGCCCTTCCGTAGCGAGTAAACGACTCCTTCAAAAAATAGCGTTATTAATAGAAAAGCATATCTTAGCCCCAATTGCAACGGTTCAAAGATATGCTCGTATGAAAACGCGGAAATTTTATTGTTTTTCGGCAAATCAGCCGTTTACGATGCTTAGCCGGTGAGTCGTTCTGGAAAAATGCTCCGCCTTGTAGCCGGCCGATTCGTAAACCGGAAGAACGACTTCGTTGTGCGTATCTACGGTGACGAGAATTTTGCGGACTTTCCGCTGATTGAACCGCTGCCTGAGCGCTTCGATCATCGCTTTGCCGATGCCCCGGCGCTGGTGTTCAGGCGCTACGGCGATGCGGTAGTAGTAGCCGTTGTTGTTATCGATCGTTCCGATAATGACTCCGGCAATCTCTCCTTGAATGACGGCTACCAAAACAAGCTCGCTGTCCCAGGACAACTGGCGGGCAAACGCCCCCATCGTCTCTTCGTAACAGGCTTCGGAAAGTACGTCCTTTAAAAGCTGAGTGATCGAAATGTAATCCGACAATTGAAACGACCGAACCAACATATAAGCCTCTCCCCGCACTCTTTTTTCTATGACTATAAATATGAAAATACGACAAAAATCGCACAATTCCTGCTGAATTTCATAAAAAAATGTGATTTTCTTAACAAAATTTTTATTTTTCTCTTGAAAGCGCTTTTTAGTAAACGTTTTCAAGTATATTGAAATCATTTTGCCCCAAATATATGAATGACCGGGTCAAGGATAAAAACAATTCGCTTAGCCATAATACGTGTGTACCCGAGATGTGCGCTTGGCAGGGAGGTGAAACATCTTGGTCCTGTTTTCGCTCTTGCTGGTTATTGTCCTTCTCGGGCTTTTGGCGTCTTATTGGTTTATTCAGGATCGACCATTCATCATTCCAAGGGAGGCATTATCCGTGAACAAGCAGACCGAAAAAATCGTAGAGGCTATCGCAAAAAGCAAAGTGGAAGCAGAGCTCGGCGAAGAGCTTTATCCGCTTAAAAATCAGCTTGCACAAATGCAGTCCACTTTAAGCCAGCTGCAAAACCAGCAGCCGTCCTCCAGCTCCGCTTCGTGGAATCAATCGTCCGTCATGCAAAACGACCAAGCCAACCAGCTGCTGAACCAAATGCAGCAATTCCGCATCCAGGCCCAGCAGCAGCAGCAGCAAACGTTCCAGCAGCTGCAGCAAACGATCCAGCAGGTCAATCAAATGCTGAACAGCGTCAGCCAATCGATTCAATCGTTTAACGTTCTCAACCAAATGAGCCAGCAAATCGAAAAGTCCCAGCAGCAGCTGCAGCAAATGAGCTCACAGCAGCAATCCGGACAAATGATGGGCATGCAGCAGCAAAATATGCAAAACCAGCAGCAGCAAAATCAAACCCAGCCGTCGTGGCAAACTCATTGATCGAAGGAATTCAAATGCTAAATGCAGCCGGTTCTTAAGGGCCGGCTGCATGCAATTTTCAGACCGGACGTATAATTCAAATCGTTTATTTAAAAGCTAGTACATGGAAAACAATAATCTTTTCGACGGAAGGGGTTTCGTTTATGCAACAAATCCGCAGGATTCACGAATTGAACGACCGAAAAACAAGCGAATGGACAAGCGAAGAGCTGCATTATCATCAGAGGGTGATGAGCGATTTGTCGCCGTGGCTGAACGCGCAAGGGACAGCAATGCTGAATCAGATTATCGACGAGCTGGTGGAACGGGAAAAGTAGTTTTCTTCGTTAATACTTAATATACATAAGTGTTGATTTATTATGGAAAATAGGCGATAATAGAAAAGTAAAATTACATAAATTTAGGAGGTATTTTTCGTTATGGCACATCAGTTACCTGCTCTTCCTTATGCAGCAAACGCTTTGGAGCCGCACATCGATGAAACGACGATGAACATCCACCACGGCCGCCACCACAATACTTATGTAACGAACCTGAACGCCGCTCTTGAGAAGTATCCGGATCTGCAAAGCAAATCCGTTGAAGATTTGATCGGCGACCTGAACGCCGTACCGGAAGATATCCGTACCGCCGTTCGCAACAACGGAGGCGGCCACGCCAACCACTCGCTCTTCTGGGAGACGATCGGACCGAACGCCGGCGGCGCTCCTAGCGGCGCTATCGCGGATGCAATCAACAGCACTTTCGGCAGCTTCGATAAATTCAAAGAAGAATTCGCCAAAGCTGCAACGACCCGTTTCGGCAGCGGCTGGGCTTTCCTCGCCGTAGGCAAAGACGGCGGACTCAAAGTATACAGCTTGCCTAACCAGGACAGCCCGATCATGGAAGGCGAAACGCCGGTTCTCGGTCTGGACGTATGGGAGCACGCTTACTACCTGAAATATCAAAACAAGCGCCCGGATTACATCGCAGCGTTCTGGAACGTTGTGAACTGGGATGCGGTTAACAAGCGCTACGAAGCGGCAAAGAAGTAATTCTTTCAAAAAAAGAGGCCTTAATTCCTACTCGGAATTAGGCCTTTTTTCTTTTGCAAAATAAATATTTCATTTTGTTGCTTATGCCACAGTTTTTTTCTGATTCTTATGGCATAATTGCCCTTATGTTTGCGAGGATGTATTTTGAATCGATTCCTGAACAAAGAATATTTGGGACTTTTAGAGAAGGTGATGCACAAATATGAGACTGCTGCCCACATCCATGGTCAAACCGGGCATGAGACTGGGAAAAGCCATAACGGCCGAGGACGGGAAAGTGCTGCTCGGCTACAACGTAACGCTGACCGGCAATTTGATCGATAAATTAAAGAAAATGGGCTACTTCCAGCTGTATATCGAAGACGCGCGAACGAGCGACATTATCATCGAAGACGCTCTGCGGGACGATACGCGCGTCGCTTTGAGAAACTCGCTTCTCCGGTTGTTCAGCCAGCTCAGCTCGCCCGGTGCCGCGAACAATTTCAACGAATTGAAAGCTTTCTCCAAGGCGGCGGGACAATGCATGTCGCTGGTGATGGACGATCTGGATGCGAAGAGGACAACGCTGAACGATACGATTATGGTAACCCGAGCGCTGCGCACGAGCACGTCGCAAATCGAGCACTTTTTCCAGAATGCGCTCAATGTATGCGTTTACGCCGTCAAGCTAGGCATAATTTTGGGACTGACCCGGGACGAACAATACACGTTGGGCTTAGGCGCTCTTTTCCACGATATCGGCAACACGCAAATCCCGCTCCCCCTGCTGCAAAAAAACACGGCACTGACCTCCGCGGAATTTCAGAAAATCCAGAAGCATACCGAATACGGCTTTACGATTTTGAAAAATTCTCCGGGCATTCCGCTTGTGGCCGCCCACTGCGCGCTGCTGCATCATGAAAAAACCGACGGAAGCGGATATCCTTTCGGTCTTCCCGGAAATAAAGTGCATCCTTTCGCCAAATGGGTAGGACTTCTGGACGCATACGATGCGATGACGAACCCCCGACCCTATCGCGCCGCAATTCCGCCGGATCAAGCGCTGGAAATACTTTTCGCCGGAGCCGGAACGTTGTATGATAAAGACAAGGTCGAATTATTTAGGGACAAAGTCGCTATTTACCCTCTCGGTCAGGACGTTGCTTTAAGCACGGGTCAATCCGGCATTGTATCCAAAATCAATTCCTCCGTCAAACACAGACCAACGGTACGCGTCCTGCGAAACGAAAACGGTGAAGAACTTGGGATCCCTTACGAAATCGACTTGTCCCAGCACCTGCACATCATGATTCAGCGCGTAGGAGTAGACATGTTGGTGCCCTAGAATCGATGTACAGGAAAGAGATGAGTTATTCCATGCATAAAATTATTCCCCTATTGCAAAATGTCCCCTTGTTTCAGGACCTTTCTCCGGAAGAGCTGGAGCTGATCGCCCCTTTGTTCATCGAGCGGAAATTCAAGAAAGGCAGCATTTTGTTTTTCGAAGGCGATCTCGGGGACGAATTGTTTCTGATTCAAAGCGGCGCCGTCAAAATTTACCGCATCGATAACGCGAAGGAAATCATTCTCGCGCTGTTTCGGGACGGCGATTACTTCGGCGAAATGGCGCTGATCCAAAAAGGGCTTGCCCGCTCCGCCACGGCGGAAACCATGGAGCCGAGCGTCATTTATACGCTGGCCCGCTCGCAGCTGTTCAGCTTCATGGAACGCAGTCCGAAGCTGTGCCTGAAGCTGCTCGAGGATACGATGCAGCGACTCAGGCGCGCCAACGAGCTGATTTACGACCTGACGTTCCTCGACGTTCGCTCGCGAACGATGAAGACGATTTTGCGGCTCGCCGACGAGCACGGGGTCAAGAAAGCGTCCGGCACGATGATTTCGGTGAAACTCACGCATCAGCAGCTCGCCAATCTTGTCGGCACCGTGCGCGAATCCGTCACCAAAGTGCTGCAGGAGCTGCAGGAGGATAAGGTCATTTCCATCGAAAAGAAAATGATCATGATCCGCGATTTCGACGGGCTGCGGCAGCGGGTCCAGCTGTAGCCGATCAGTGCATGTCCGGCCTATGGGTATGTAAAGCAAATCGATGAAGCCGTCGAAAGAAAAAGACACCCGGGGGCAATCCACAATCCGGGTGTCTTTTTGGCGTTGGTGCATCAGGCCGGACGAGAGCCGGTTTTCAGAGCGGTTTGAACCGATTCGGCGTACGGATGGCCTGAGCCGGAAAAAGCCGCCAGCGCCGCGTCCAGATCGTAGCGGAGGCGGCGTATGGTGACGGCGTAATCGCCGCCGTCCGTGTCCAGCAGCGCATACGACGCGCGCGTGTCCCCATCGAACGGCAGGCCGACGCTGCCGGTGTTGAAGATGGCCCGCCCTGCCGTATACTTCACATACGGCAGGTGAATGTGCGCGTAAGCGACCGCATTTGCGCCGCTGTCGCCGAACATGGCGGCGACCTGGGCATCCCCCGCCGTCGGCAGCACGATGTCGAGCAGGCTGTGCGGCGTCGCATGCACGCACCGCAGCTTGAACTGCGGGGTCAGCTGCTCTTCGTGCAGCAGCGGCAGCCCCGCCAAATACGCGAGCTCGTCCGCGCTCAGCCGCTCGCGGTTCCACGCCAATTCGCGCTGCAAGGCGGCCTCGTGCTCGGGTGACTTGGCGAACCCGTCCTGGATGCGGCCTTTGCCGACAAGCTCGTCGATGTTGCCCTGCAGCACGACGGTGCCCAGGCTGCGCACCGCGCGGACGCATCGCTCCGGCAGCGGGCCTTTGAACACGATATCGCCGAGCACGAGCACCTTGTCCGCACGCTGCTTCCCGATGTCCTCCAGCACAGCTTCCAGCGCATGATAATTGCCGTGTATGTCGGCGAGTAATGCCAGTTTCATATCCATCATCCTCCCTGGACAATAATACCAAAAACTTGGCTTATATCGTGCAGAATCGGGCTAAAAGGAACGAATAAGCGCAACCGCTTGGTTTATTGCCTCTGAATAAACCGGCTTTCCGGATATGTCAGGGTAAATAATCCAACTTTTTGCGCTTACCAGTCCCGAAATGAACCATTCGGAGACGATAAGCCAAGAAATTGCGCTTACTTCTCTCCTGCAAGGCAGCAAATTAATGATTACTTCTCTCCTGCAAAGTAGCTTTTCATGATCCGCAAAAACACATTCGGAAACGCATACCGGTCCAGCTCGTCCGCGGCCATCCAGCGGTAATGGTACGGCGTCAGCTGCGGGAGATGGCCTCCCGCAGCCCAGTCCTGCTTCAAGCGGCAGCGGTACACCTTCATATCCCAGTGAATGTGGCTGAACGTATGCTCCGCGTCCATGAACCATTCGCCGGGCTCGATTGCGATGCCCTCCGCGCCGAGATGCCCGGCGAGGCCGGGAAGCGGCGCCGGCGCACCGGCGTCGCGCGCGGGCAAGCCCGCCCCGGCTGCGCTTGCCGCGGCAGCCTCTTGCGCAGAGGCGAGCTCGCTGTGCGCAGCGGCGCCTGCCGGCTCGCGCTCTGCCTCCGCCGGTTCAAGCGCGACCCGGCCGCGTGTTCGCCCGCGCCCGCGCGCCGCAGCTCCTGCGGCGGCGGCGTCATGCGCCGCCACCTCCACATGCGGCAGCTCCCACATCCGGGCCAGCAGCCCCTCCTGCGGGCGCTGGCGGATCAGGATGCGGCCGGCGAGCTCGCCCGCGCCTTCGACCAGCGCGACGACGCGCTTCTCCGGGCGCGGCGGCTTCGCCTTTTTCTTCACGGGCAGGCTTTCCTCCCTGCCCTCCGCATGGCCCGTGCAGCCGAGCCGCACCGGGCACGTGAGGCAGTACGGCGAGCGCGGCGTGCATACGGTCGCGCCGAGCTCCATGATCGCCTGGTTGAAATCCCCGGCGGCCCCTTCCGGGATCAGCTCCTTCGCGAGCTTTTCCATCAACGTGCGGGTTCCCGGCTTCATGATGTCTTCCTCGATCAGAAAATACCGCGAAAGCACCCGCATTACGTTGCCGTCCACCGCCGGCTCCGGCTTGTTGTAGGCGATGCTTAAGATAGCGCCCGACGTGTACGGGCCGACGCCTTTGAGCGAGGCGATCTCCGTTTTTTCGGAAGGAACGACCCCGCCGTAACGCTCGTGCACCTCCCTCACCGCCGCCTGCAAGTTGCGGGCCCGCGAATAATAGCCGAGCCCCTCCCACAGCTTGAGCACATCGTCCTCCGGCGCCAGCGCCAGCGCCTCTACGGTCGGAAAACGCTCGATAAACCGCTCGAAGTAAGGGATAACGGTCTCTACCCGTGTTTGCTGCAGCATAATTTCCGAAACCCATATGTGATAAGGATTCCGGCTTCTCCGCCAAGGCAGGTCGCGATGGTGGCGGCGGTACCAGGCGAGCAGCTCGTCCGAAAAATGCTTTTTTTGATCTATGGTGTCCATGATGGTCTCCTTTTTCCGTCTTTCATCGCATCGACAGCTTCTTGCCGCGCCATGTATAATGAAGATCAGCACATTCAATCTGGAGGGCTTATCCGATGCTCACTCCCGGCGAACTCGCGGCCCGGCTCAACAGGCTGATCATTTCGATCCTGCTGGTCGGCCATCAAAAAACAGCCCCAGGCTGGCAACAGACGACGCGAACGATCCAATATCATTCGTTTTGGCTGATCACCAAAGGGAAGGGCACCTTCACGATCAACGGTACCCAGCATCCCGCCGAACCGGGCAAAATTTTCTTTTTCACCCCGGGCATGGCCGTCGAACGGAAAACCGATCCCGAGCATCCGATTGAATATTATTTCTTACGTTTTCATTATACGGAAACTTACGAAGAGAAGGAACAGTGGATTCACCGCGCGGCGGCCGAGTCCCCTTTTCCGCTGGAGGGAATGTATACGCTGCACAATCCGCCGCAGCTCATTTATTTGATGGAGCAGCTTACCCTTCTGTGGAAACGGCGGGGCCATATGACCGCGATGCGGCGCAAAATTTTGCTGCATGAATTTTTATTGGCGTTAATTTCCGACTTTCGCGTGCAAAAAATGGCCGGGGATACGACCGCGGCGATCGAACTGACCCAGGATTACATGATCGGGCATTTCCAGGAGCCGCTTACCCTCGAAGGCTTGGCTGCCATGGCGGGCCTCAGCGTCAGCCATTATTCCCGCCTTTTCAAAAAGTACATCGGCTACAGCCCGATCGATTACTTGACCCATTTGCGCGTCGACCGCGCCAAAGAACTGCTTGTCATGTCCGACTACCGACTCAAATCGATCGCGACAAGCGTAGGGTATAACGACGAGTTTTATTTCAGCCGCATTTTTAAAAAAGTAACCGGCATGTCGCCGCGCGACTATGCTAAGCGGCACCGGTACGCTGCGCCTTCGGGCTGATCGGACCCGCCGCTCAAGGTTTGACTTCGCGCGGATAAAAGTGTACGCTGACGGTACTGTAAATTTTTAGATATAGGTGATTGGAGCATGGAACAGACTCAAGAATACGGCCTGCAGCGGAAATCGTATTACCGAAAGAAAGCCCGTCCGTACGCGGTGTTTTTATATATTTGGGGAGCCCAGTGGATGATTGCAGGGGTGCTTGGCTTTTTCAGCCAATGGCGGGATTTGGAGAGCGTGGAACGAATTTCGTTTTACGCCGCCGTCCTGCTCAGCTTGCTGTTCTCCCTCTTTGGCAAAAGGAGCCTGCTCCGCCGGACAAGCCTCGCGCTTCTCGGCACGGTTACATTATGCGTGCTGATGCTGATCGGTACGGTGATGATCCTGGACTACGTACAGGCGGTCGATCCGTTTTTCGTACCGCTCCTGCACGGATTTGTGCTAGCTATCGGATACGCATTCGTGAGCATGTATCTGGGGAGGCCGCTGCTCTATTTAAGCTTGTGGATGTTTGCGCTCACGGCAGTGATAGCGCTGCGTTACCTCGGCTATTCGACGATGCTGCTGGAAGGCTTCGGCGGGCTGAGCATGGTATTCTTCGCCTGGCTGATCGGTTTTTGGAACCGGGGCCGGCGGCGGAGAAAGAAAATCAGGGCGCAGCGGAAACCGCTGCATGCCGAATCTTGATTATTGTGGGAGAGGGGGCATAAAACCAATGAAAAAAGCGATGATCGGCGGCGCGCTCCTGCTTGTGGCGGCGCTTGCGGGAGGTTGCGGAAACGGCGACGCCGCCGGGAAAACGGACAAGTTCGCGCAAAGCGGGCCAGGGCCGTATTTGACGGATGCGCCCCAGCCCGTGCAGGAATTATTCAAGCAAAACTGCATGTCCTGCCACGGCACGAACCTCGAGGGAAAGGTCGGGCCGAAAACGAATCTGCAGCACGTAGCCGGAAAAATGAGCAAGGAGCAGATCGCGAAACAAATCTCAAACGGCGGAGGCGGCATGCCCTCTTTCGGCACGAAGCTGAAGCCTGAGGATGTGGCCGCTTTGGCGGACTGGCTGAGTACCAAGAAATAACCGGCCGGGCAAAGCCGAACCTGTAAACCTGTAAAATACCTGCCTTCGAACCGAAGCAATCTTCTCCGCGTCATCCTTTTACGCGACCGGGGTGCCGTTCGGAACGTCCGTATCCGGCCGGAGAAGCACAACGTCTCCGGAACCGGGGACACCTCCGAGCACGAGCACCTCCGACATAAAACCGGCGATCCGCTTCGGCGGGAAGTTGACTACGGCCGCCACCTGTCTGCCGATAAGTCCTTCCGGCTCATAGCGATGCGTTATTTGCGCGCTCGACTGCTTCACCCCAAGCTCGCCGAAGTCGATGCGCAGCTTGATGGCGGGAACGCGCGCTTCCGGAAACGGCTCGGCATGAATGATCGTGCCGATGCGAATATCGAGATTCATAAAGTCCTGTACTGTTGCCATTGTACGATTGCCTCCATAACCAGAAAGGTTTTTCATCGCCAACAGCATACCATACACGCGTTTAAAAAACAGCCTGCGCGCGAGCAGGCTGTTTTTTTATGCAGCACGTTATATTAATGTTACACCCCGGCTATTCAGAATAAAAAAGCCCGAACGACCGGCTTTGACGGCACCTGGGACACTCCATCAAGTGCCAATCTTCCGTGTCAAAACATTCAAACGTCTCTTTTCGCCGGATTAAAGGATATCCGCATTGTAGGCAGCGATGTTCCTCCGAATGTCTTTCCTGATGTTCGCCCATGCTGGCACCTCCTGCAGTTTTGCGGAGCGAATCCGTTCGCCGTCCGCTTCCTTTACTCGCCAAATATGGCTTAGTATGCCCAAGCACGGAAATCTTATTAGGGCCGCTCCTCAATTACGCAGTACGCCATCGCTACCGCAACGCTGTGGGAGATGCTCAAATGGACGGCAAGCCGCCGGTCGGATAACCCAAGCCTCTCCAAGGCGGCATCCGATATCCGGCAATGCGGTTTGCCCTGCTCGTCCGGCAGGACGGCGATATCCCGGAAGCCGACCTGCTTGCCGATGCCGCAGCCGAGCGCCTTGACGGCGGCTTCCTTCGCAGCGAAACGGCCGGCGACGAATTCGGCGAGCCTGCCTTTTCGCCGGGCGGCGAGCTCAAGCTCCTCCGGCGTGAGCACCCGCTGCATAAACCGGTCGCCGGCGGGCTGGGCCAGCAGCTTTTGCACCCGTTCGATTTCAAGAACATCCGTTCCTACCCCAAAGATCACGTTATAATACCCACTCTCTCATTCTTTTGATCCGGCTTCCCTTATTTCAAACCGCCAATACGAAAGGCGGGAAAACCGGGTCAGCCTCCATAGGCGCGCTCTCTTCCAGTAGGGCGTCCACTGCAGCAAACATAGCGGAACCCACGTTCGCTATTCTCGGATAAATGGGCACATTGGAAAAAATAGAGGAACTGAGGTGCGCTACATCGGTGAAAAGTGGCGTGAACATCGGACAAACAGGCAAATAGATCACCTGAGTTCCGCTAATTTCCAAACATATCCGAAATTGATCCACTTAGCGAACTATAGTTCCGCTATGGTCCCGCTTAACCCGGCAACATCCAGGAAGCCCTTATACAAAAGAGCGATTCCACCCGAATGGAACCGCCCTTCCCGCAGCGTGCTTAAATTCCCGGAATCGGGGCGCGCTTATGTTCGGTTTTCAAATATTGCTTCTCCAGCTTCTCTTTGACGGCAGGATCGATCTCCTTGCCTTCGAGATAGTCGCTGTTGTCCTCGTAGGTAATGCCGAGCTCGGACTCGTCCGTTTGCCCTTCCCAAAGGCCGGCCGTCGGCGCCTTGTCGAGCACGCTCTGCGGGACGCCGAGTGACTTCGCAAGCATCCGCACCTGCCGCTTGTTGAGCGTGCTGAGCGGCGTAATGTCGACCGCACCGTCGCCATATTTGGTGAAAAAGCCGGTGATCGCTTCCGACGCATGATCGGTGCCGACGACAAGCAGATTCAGCTCGAACGCCAACGCATACTGCACCACCATGCGAGTTCTTGCCTTCACGTTGCCCTTGCCTCCACGGCTTAAGTGCTTGTGAACTCCGATCGATTTCAAGCCGTATTCCGCTTCCAGCGCAATCTCGTTGACCGCCTCTTCGATATTCGTTTCGACCCGGTATTTCAGGTTGAACGCTTCCGCCACCGCATAGCTGTCGGAGATGTCGGCCTGCTCGCCGTAAGGTTGAAAGACGCCGACGGTCTTGAATTCCCGGCCACGTTCGGCGGTAAGCTCATCCGTAGCTTTTTTGCAAAGTCCCGTCGTCACCGCACTGTCGATTCCGCCGCTGATTGCGATAAGAAGTCCGTCCACTCCCGCCTTCAGCACATACTCCTTAAGGAAATCGACTCTTTTGCGAATTTCCTCATCCACGTCGATCTCCGGTTTTACGCCAAGCTTTGCGATGATTTCCTGCTGCAAGCTCATTATACCTCCACCCTTCCCGCTTATCCGCCGTTTTCTTCTAGTATAGTCCAGCCGCTAAAGATTGCAAGTCAGGGAACCGCTTTCCGGTGACCGCCTCGGTCTCAAGCACATCCGCTTGAACGTTTCGCCAGAAAAACCGTAGATTTTTCCGCGAAGCTTTGTTAGTATATACGATAAATTTCATAGAGATTATACAAGCTGTTCATACGGAGAGGAGACGGAAAGATGATCGACATTCACTGCCATATTTTGCACGGCATAGACGACGGTGCGCAAGATTTGAACGAAGCGCTGGCGATGGCGCGAATCGCCTACGACGACGGGGTGCGTCATATCGTGGCGACGCCTCATTACAAAACAGGCTACATCAGCCATAAGGCTCTGGTCGACGAACGCATTCGCGAGCTGCAGGCGGCGCTGGACGAAGCGGCCGTCGGCATCACGATTCGCCGCGGCAACGAGCTGTGTCTGGAAAGCGCGGACTTTTTCCATGAGCATTACCGATTGCAAAACTTTCACTACCTCGCAGGGGGATCGTCGTTCCTTCTGATCGAACAGCCGTGGAAAGGCTACTGTCCCGATTCGCTCGACATCGTCGAATATCTCGTGCGGCAGGGGGTTACCCCGATTATTCCTCATCCGGAGCGCCATGGATTTTTCCGGGACAATCCGGTGCTGCTCACCGCTTTGCTGGAAGCCGGCGCCTGGACGCAGGTCACGGTCGACAGCCTGCTCGGCAAAAACAACGAGGACGCCAAAACGTTCGCCTTCCGGCTGCTGGACCGCGGCGAGGTGCATACGATTGCGACGGACGCCCACAATGTCGGCCGCAAACCGAACTTGTCCGAAGGCTTCCGGATTATCGAGGCTCATCAAGGAAAAGCGGCAGCGGATGCGATACTCGGCCGGATGAAGCAAGTGATCGGTCTGTAGGAGCGGGGAAGATCATGAACGCTGGATTAGTCCGGAAAATGAAAGTCTCCGCATCTTTATCCGCGATATTCTCCATCGCCATCGCGTTTGGATACCGGCAAAACGTCTTTGACTTTTCCTTTTTGGGATCGGAAGCGGGTTCGGCGTCCGGGTACGTCGATTTGTGGTCCACAGCCAGTGTGGCGGCGGGAATATATCTGCTGGTCCTGCTGTTATTTGCAGCGGCGGAAAATAAAATAGTTCGCATCATCAAATATTTCATTTTGCTCGGCATTTTTGTTTTGGCCGCTTTTCAGCTTCCCCCTTTGTTCTGGTGGACGTTTGCCGGGATGGGCGATGTGAAATTGTTCGTCGGAGCAGCGGCTCATCTTCTTTTGCTCGGATTAACTTTTTGGGCGTGCTTTCCGATTTTTGACAGCTTGAGAAAAGAGAACATGGATACAAATGCGTAGTCATGCAAAAAACTCCCGCCGCAGGACCCTTACGTCCGGCTCACGGGAGTTTTTTTCATACATAACAGCTTATTTGCAGTACTGCTCGAATGCGCCGACCAAGTCGCTCGCGATCATTTCGGCGGAACGGTCTTCGATCTGGTGGCGCTGGATAAAGTGCACCAGCTGTCCGTCCTTAAACAATGCGATGGACGGGGAGGACGGCGGGTAAGGAGCCAAATATTCGCGCGCTTTCGCAGTCGCTTCCTTGTCTTGTCCGGCAAACACCGTGTACAGATGATCCGGCTTCACTTCGTTTTGCAGCGCTTTGGCTACGCCCGGACGGCATTGTCCGGCTGCACAGCCGCATACGGAATTGATGACGAGGAGGGAAGTGCCTTTGGAGCCTTCGCCTTCCACCAGGTGCTCCACCACTTCTTCCGGGGTGCGCAGTTCCTTGATTCCGATACGGGTCAAATCGTCGCGCATCGGCTGGACCATATCTCTCATATATGCTTCAAAAGACATTGACATCGGCTTTCACTCCTTAACCAACATGTTTGTTTACAAAATTGCTTAAGTAATATTATACATCGGCTTGGAATGAAAGCAAAGCGTTTTTGCCGCAAAGTTATTTGCCGCTTTCACCGTCCGGTTCGTTATTGTTGTCCCCGGTTTTCGGCTGCTTGTACTCGTATGCTACGTCTTTGTCAGGATGCATGAAAATGTCGGATTGCGGCGGAATGCCCTTCTCGAAGTAGTCGCGGTTCTCCGCCGAATGAAAGCCGATATCCTTAAAAGGATGCACCCACTCGTCGCCGGACATGATCGACGGGTCCGTGTTTTTGTCCCAATTTTCGAGCGGCGAATTTTCGGATTCATAGTCGTGATCGCCGATGACGACTCCGTATTTGTTCACGAAGGGCTCGCGAGGGCCTCTTCCTTTTTCAAACTGCGGCAAAAAGTTGATTTCAAACGGATCGAGGTCGCCCTCGCCCCGGAGCGGCCGGATTTCTTTCTCATCGTGCTCGTTCATGGGCTGTCCCTCCTAAAAGCTTTCCGAAGGAAAGCTGACTTCGTAAGCATAGGCTGAGCTTTCCGCAGGGTAGCTGTATTCGTAATGTGAGAATAACTGCAGACTATCGGTTCGGAATTCATCCGGATCGGGCTCGGATGAACCGCCGCTCAGTCCTGCGGCCGGCTCGGGCCGTCCAGTTTTTTATCGAAGTTGCCGTCGTTGTTCGTATCCATGCCTTTGAGCTGCTTGTTTTTTTGCTCCTGCTGTTCCTGGGCTTTGGAATTGATCGAACTTTGGGTCATTTCGGGCTCACTCCTTTCATGCTGTTATTATGGCTTAAGAAATTGAAACGTAAACGAATTCTTGGTCAGCACGTCAAAACTGTAGCCATCGGCCCGCAGCTTATCGATCACGCGAGGCAGAGCCTCTACAGTCGTCGTTTTCCGCGTGTTGTCGTGCATCAGCACGATGATCCGGTCCTTATTGCGGCTGTTCGCGGCAACGGAAGTGACAATCGCCTCCAAATCCTGCACGGGAGCTGCGGCATCTGTCGAACTGACATTCCAATCAAAGTATTGGAATCCTCGATTTGCCATTTCCCGGGTAATATTTTTCATCATGGTTCGACCTCCCGACCGACGGCTTAAATGAATGTTCGACCCGCCGGGAAATCGGATAATGTCGGGACGGATGCCGACCGTTTCGTACAGCAAATCGTCCAGCTTTTGAAGATCGGCCCGAAACGCCTCGACAGAGCTGTAAATTTTGCCGTAGTTGTGAGAAAACGTATGGTTGCCGAGCGCATGGCCTTCTTCGACAATTTTTTTGTACATCGCTTTGCCTTCCTCCGTCGTGTTGCCGATGACGAAAAAAGTCGCTTTTACGTTGTAGCGCCTCAAAATGTCCAATATTTTCGGAGTGCTTCCGGACGGTCCGTCGTCGAACGTCAGGTAAGCGATTTTCGGCTCCTTACGGGGCGGTACGGCAGGCCGGTCCGCTTCGCCGCCCGGCGCATCCTTCTCCTCCATGAGCGATTCGTGGGCAGAGCTGAAAGGTTGCGGAGCCGGCCGGCTTTCCGTCATCTGCCGAGCGGTCTCGCTTGCAGTATGATCGTCGGCAGGATGAGAACGCCGGACCGCTTCGCCAGGATCCGTTTCCGCAATTCCGGAATCCCGCCCGATCTGCTGAGGCCGGTTACCTTCGCGGCCGGTAGCCGGCGAAGATGAAAGACGTTCCCCGGTATCTGCAGACAAGGGGGCACCCTGCTGCGCATCCGCGGAGATCTGTTCGTTCGGCACTGGCTTTTGCGGCTGAGCCTGATGAGCACCGGGGGAAGCTGAGGCGAACAAAACGGCGATGATGATGCCTGCCGCTATGGAAGCCATCGCCAAAAAGTAGTTGATTCTGCTCATAGGCGTATGCCTCCGGTATCGACAGATCATACATGATGATGCTGTTTGATTTGTACCCTTATTATGGCTCCGCGGCCGACGCCGCTCCCTCTGATCTTTTTTCCACAAATGGCGCAAAAAGGCAGCCCTTTTCAGGACTGCCTTCCGCGTTTATGATTAAAACGGTTACCCGTTCAGTTTTTGTTTCAACAGCTCCATTTGCTCGTCGAGCTTTTGCTGCTTCGCGGCGTCAACCGGATTATATGAGCTGGTGCCGGCATATGGCGTACGCGCGATTTCCGCCTCCACTTCAAGCTGCATGATTTTCTCTTCCATCCGGCGGAAGCCGCGCACCGCATGGCCGCCTTCGATCACGTTGCTGGCCGTTACTTCAGCCATTTGCTTTTTCGCCTTGGCGAGCTGGGCGCGGGAAATCAGCTCGCTGCGCTTGTTGCGCATTTGGTAAAACGAATCTTTCATTTCATGGAGCTGGCGGACAAGCTCATCGGCTTGCTGCTTCGCCTGCTGGTGCATTTCCTGGTATTCGCCGGTTTTTTGCTCGTAATACAGCTTCTGTTCGAGAGCCTGGCGGGCTGCGGCCTCCTGGCCGTCCTTGAGCGCGCTTGTCGCTTGCTCTTCGAATTTCGCCGCGAGGCGCACCGCTTCCTCATAACGTTCTTTCAGCTTGCGCTCGTTTGCGATTTGGCGGGCCACCGTCACCTCAGCCTGGGCAATTTCTTCCTCCATGTCGCGGAGGTATTGGTTCAGCATTACGATCGGGTCCTCTACCTTATCCAGCAATTCGTGCATAGATGCTTTCGTCATATCGCTCAAACGTTTAAATACTCCCATGGTCTCACTTCTCCTCTTTATGGTTGATAGTTTCATTTTGGTTTTGCTGCTTTTCGAACTGGGCGACTTTGGCGCGCAGCTCCTCAATTTCTTTCCAAAGCGCTTTTTTCTCGATATCCTTCATCATTGCATCCAAATCGTTCGGGTTATGCGAGCTCTGGCCTGCATACGAAGCGCTTCCCGCTTGCGTATAATGGCCTTCCTGATACTGGCGTTCATGACGGTGACCGAACCGGTGATCCCGGTGTCCATGGTGATGGCAGCCGGCAAATCCGAAGCTCGGACCGCCGTATCCGTATGGCTCTCCGCCTGGGTAAGGCTCCTTCGGAATGACGAGGCTCGCCAGGAAATACAGCGGAATGACCACGCCTCCGGAGAAAAATGCCGTTATGACGACGATGACCCTCAGCAAGGTTGCGTCAAAATTCAACCATTCCGCCAGTCCGCCGCAAAGCCCGGTCACTTTCCGGTCCGTACGCGAACGATACAGTTTACTCATCGATTCATCCAACCTTCCTGTTCAAGTTTGCGGCGCAAGCTCGCAAGTTCGAGCTCGACCGCTTGGCTCGCAGCGGCGCCGGCGTAACGCAGCGCCTCGCGGGCTTGACCGCGCACTTCGCGAAGCGTGCGGGCGTTCAGCTCAAGATCGGCGACGCGCTCATCGAGCCGATCGAACATGCGCGGCGTTCCCATGCCGCCGCCTGCGCCGCGCAGCCGCTCGTTCATGCGCTGCTGCAGCCGCACCGCCTCGAGGCGGGCGAGGTAGTAGCTGCGCTTCGCGGCGACCTCATCGAGGTCGGCCTTCAGCTGCCGCAGCTGCTCCTCCAGCTCGACGATGGCGAGCTTGCTTTCTTCATACAGCGCCTTGTAATTCGCGCTGAGCTCTTCCTGCTGCAGCTTTTCCTGCAGCGCCAGCCGGGCGATTTCATTTTCGCCGGCCTTCAGGGCCAGCATCGCTTGCTGCTCGCGTTTTTGCTTCAGTTGCTCCGCCGCCAGGTGCTGCTGGCGAACGGACTGCGAATGCGCCAGGCACTGGGACAGCAGCCGCTCGGAGGAGCGAATCTGCTCGGCCTGCGCGGCCAAATATTTGTCGATCAAGCGAACCGGATCTTCCGACGATTCGAGCATTTCGTTCAGCGTCGCTACGCTGATGTCGCGCAATCTTTTGCCTAGACTCATGGATCATTCACCCTGCCTTTTCTATCGAATTAATAATGGTTAATAACTTTGCGAATTTCTCTTCAGCAGCGACACTCCGTAGGCGATCAATCCGATCGCTATGGCGATGCCGATCAGCCAGCTCAGCTTGCCAAGGAGAATCAGAGCGCCCAGTCCGCCGATGATGAGGCCGATCACCTTTTTCCCGTTAACGAATCCCAAATAACCAAGACCCATCATCGCGATCGGAATGAGATATCCCATCAAGTGGCCCATGTGAATCCCCGTTTTGTGCAGCAGGATCAGAGATCCGAAAAAAATGAGCAGTGCCGCGAGTCCGACGTTTCGATTCAATTTCATTTATGTACTCACCGCCTTTCAAAGTAGGTTGTTTGTAGTTGATTGCTTATCGCTTGCTTATGTCTTTATTCTAGGGAATTTACCTGCCTTCCAAAACGGACCTGCGGCGGTTTTTGGCCCTAGACCAAAGACGGGGGACAAGTCCGACCCGAGGACCGGAATCTCCTTTATCCGCGTATCCGCGCCTGCGATTCACATATTTCGCTACAAGAAGGAGATACTTGAAACTAACAAGCCATACTACTTTACCGATCGTGTAAAAAAAGCTTTTTGGAACAAGCTGCTTCGTGAAGGAGGGAGCAAAATGGCCGTATATTATGCAATCGTGGCCAATGCGGCGATAGCAGCATCGGTTCCGCTGACCAAGCGATATTTTCACCCTTTGGAGATAGGTGCGGTGTTGTTGTTTTCCTGTATTTTTACGCAGATCATATTCACCTTATCTACGCTTAACCTGAAATGGATCGAACTAACGGATAGTCTTGTCAGCTTTTGGTTTCTCGAGCTGTTCCGGATTGTCGGGGTTCCCTGCCTGATGGTCTGGTTCACCGTTTTGCTGAAGCGAATTCGTTTTCATTGGGGGATTTATGCGCCGGCGGTTGTGCTCGGTTCCATTGGGATCGCTTGTTTTGACGAGCTGTGCCGAAAATGGGGCTTCTTCACGTACACGTATTGGAATTTCTGGTTTTCTGTGATCAAATGGGGGATTTCGATTATCGGAGTATCGCTCTTCTATCAGTGGTTCCGGCACGATATCGCCAAAAAGGGGGGACTGGCTTGAATAAGCTGCTTCCGCTGCCGAACGATTACGACATCAACGAATGGTTCGTTTTGGGAAGCCTCGCCTTGGTGATGACGCTGACCTTGGCGCTGCCGAAGCGTTTTGCAAAAATCGAAATATATTACATCTGGCTGTTTAACGCTTTCCTGTCACTCACGGTGGATTTGATCATAGCGGTCCCTCCTTACGACATGTATGATATCAGCGACAATCCTTCAATGGAGTTGATCGATTTGCTCACTTACTTTCTCCTTTACCCTCCGGCGGGATATTTGGCGATGTATGCCTATGATTTGTGGAAGCCGCACGGCTACAGGGTGCTTGGATTCGTCATATTGTGCGCGCTCGTTTCGTGGGGATTGGAATTTCTCGCCTGGAAAACGGGCGTGTTCCGGTACAAAACGTGGAGAATCGAATATTCCGTTCTCGTCTACATCGCCGTATACGCACTCAACGTCCGGGTGCTGCAGTTTGCAAGACGCCACAGCAAAAAGGAAGCGTTGCGGGTTGAAACCTGACCGCCAGCCGTTAAGTGCAGTGCTCGAGCAGAGTGGACTGATAGCACCTCAGTAAGAGGTGACCCACTCATAGCGAGAATCCCAGTCGCGCGTTTCGGCGCTCCACGGCGGTCGGTCGAACCCCACGCGGGCTTATGCAAACGGCAACGGCTTATGGAGCATAAGCACAAAAACTTGGTTTATCGCCGCCGCCAAACCCTCTTTTTGGCACATAAGCGTAAAAAATGGGATTAAATTCCCCTCAGTCCCCTCGGAAAAAGGTTCGGCGCACGAATAAACCAAGTGATTGCGCTTATTTGCCCCGACCGGAGCAATCGGACTCGAAATAAACCAAGATTTTGGTACTATCTATCTTCTGTTTAATCATTCGAAGACCTGCTCGGCAAGAGCTCTCGTGCCATTACGGCGTCATCTGCCGCCACCAAATGCCCGCGCACCCGGGCACCGCAGTAAGCCGCTCCGCTTTGACGCGATCCGCAAGCTCGCTGCCGAAGAAAAAGCGCACCAGCCGCTCCGCCTCCTCGGCGGACGCAAACTTGAAGCCGGCGCGCACCCAGCGGTGCCGAAACCCGTACGTCCGCTCCAGCTCGCGGTAATACGGCTGCAAAAACGACGGCGGCTGAGGGGTCTCGTTCCCCGTGCCGAGCGTCTCAATAATGACGGCGGTGCCGCCCGGCCGCAGCACCCGCCGGATTTCGCCCATCGCCCGGCGCAGCCGCGCCTGCCATTCGGGCTTGTCCGAGCTGGCCGCGTAGCACAGCGTCCAGCCGGCGAGCACGATGTCGGCGCTCGCGGAATCCAGCGGCAGCGCCAGGTGATCCGCCTCCGCGTATCGCGCGTGGCGGATGCCCGCTTCGGCTAGCCTGCGCCCGGCCAGCTCCAGCATATGCGGCGACGCATCGAGCAGCGTGAGCGAACGGGCGGACGCACCGATACGCACGCTAAGGCTGCCGGTACCGGCGCCGAGCTCGACGACGACTTTGCCGCGCCAATCGGCGATTTCGTCCATCGCGCGAAACACCTCTTCCCTCATCTCGCGGGCGACCAGCAGGTCGTACCGCTCCGCCTCTTCGGCATAAATTTGACTGTGATCGGGTTCATTCTGTTTTACCATAGCAAAAAGCCTCCATTCCGAAGTTCGCTGCAGGACGCCTTCGTCCCGCCACTTCATCATAGAGGCTCACGTAACGTGAAGCTCAAGAGGTTGTTTTCACCGCATAAATAATATGCGTATCGCCGGCCACCCGCTGCCGGATCGCGACAAAACCTTTCGCCTGCAGCAAACGGACGAGCCGGTCCCGGTCGGCCGGCTGCTCCCCGTCGATGCCGATCTTCTTCGGCGCAGGCGCAGCTTCGCCTCTGTCGGCGGCGGTCATCGTATGCGCCGTCCCGCCCTCGTCCCCGGCGATCATCGCATCGACAATGCACAGCCGGCCCCGGTCTTTGAGCACGCGGTCCATTTCCTCAAGCGCCAGCGGATGCTGCTCCTCGCTCAAATGATGCAGCGCGAAGCTGCTGACCACAAAGTCAAACTGCGCGTCAAAACACGGCAGCGTCAAAAAGTTGCCGAGCCGGGTCGTCAGCCCCGGCAGCCTGCTCTTGCAGTGGCGGAGCATGCGGCGGGATTGATCGACGCCGACCATACGCGCGCCATGCCGCATCAGCCGCTCGGCGAGGGCACCCGTGCCGGTGCCGATATCGAGGCCGGCTTCGCCCGGACGCGGCGCCACCCACTGCACGGCCATATCGAGCGCCTGCCCGTATTCGGCCGGCGGAGGCACGTGGCCGGTCAAATCCGGCTGCCCGCTGCCCGCCAAAGCCGGCAGCGCATCGAAGTTCCAGCGGTCGATCCATTCGCTCCGCCGCTCTTTAAGCCGCCTGAGCCGATCCGACAGCTCGTATAGACGGGAGCCCGCAAGCCCCCCGCCGCCCGCATCCCCGGCGCTCTCTTCGATCATTCGGTCGAGCGTGCCGATCATCTCCCGCAGCTCCAGCCACTGCGCGAACATCGCCGAGCGCTGAAGCTCCAACAAATAGCCGGCCTCATCGGCGTTATCCTTCTCCAGTTCGCCGATCAGCCGGCGAATATCTTCCAGCCGCATGCCGACCTCACGCAGCGCGGCCGCCGTTGCAAGCCGCCATACATCGGCTTCGCTGAACCGGCGGTATCCGTTATCCGGCTGCTTGGCCGGAGCAAGCAGCCCCTTCTCTTCGTAGAACCGAATGGTCCGCGGCGTCAGTCCGAGCCTTTGCGCCACCTCATGGATTTTCAAACGACCAATACTCCCTTCAAAACTTTCACGTTACGGTATAGTTTACATTTTACAGTCGGCATGCTGCAATGTGGAGTTTTCCACCTGGATCGTCGCATGATGGATATGAAACCGCTCTTCGATCAGCCGCACCGCCCGCTGAAGAACGGCCTGACTGTCCGCAGCATCTTCGATCCGCACATGGCAGCTGAGCGAGTCGAGTCCGGAAGATATGGTCCAAATGTGCAAATCGTGCACATCCGTCACCCCGTCGATCGTCATCAGCACCCGCTTCACTTCGCCGGTATCGACCGAGGACGGGGTCCCCTCCATCAATATGTGCATAGCGTGACGGATGACGCCCCACGCGCTTTTCAGCACAAGCAGCGCAACGATGACGCTGATCACCGGATCCGCCCAATTCCACGAAAACAGCATCACCAAGCCGCCGGCGATAAGCACGCCGACCGAACCGAGCGCATCGCCCAATATGTGCAAATAGGCGCTGCGCACGTTGATGTTGTCCTTCACGTCGCTTTCCCGCATTAAAAACCAGGCGCTGAGCAGGTTGGCCAGCAGCCCCACCGCGGCGATAGCCATCATGATCCCGCTTTGCACTTCGCTTGGCGCAAGCAGGCGATGATAGGCTTCCTTGACGATGAAGCCGGCAATAACGAACAGCGTGACTCCGTTAAAAAGAGCGGCGATAATTTCAAAACGATGAAAGCCGAACGTTTTGCTTGCCGATGCCGGCCGTGCGGAAAACCACATCGCGAACAAACTGAGACCGATGGCTACCACGTCGCTCAGCATATGGGACGAATCGGCAAGCAGCGCGAGCGAACCGCTCCACAGCCCCCCGAAAAATTCGAGCAGCATGATCCCTCCGGTGACTATTAAAGCCAAGGTCAGCCCCTTGCGGTTATTCGGCATATGCGCATGATGATGCCCATGATGATCGTGATGCCCGTGATGGTGGTGATGCGAATGATGGTTATGATGCGAATGATTTCCGTCGTGACGATTCCCCGGATGATCGCTATGCTCGCCGGAATGATGCGGGTGATCGTCGTGGTCATGACCGTGTCCGCAGGTATGATTGTGATCTTTGCCGCCATGCGGCAGCTCGTGTTGCCGATCTTTCATGCTGAACCTCCTGTAAGAATGGGATAATACGGCTTAGCTCCGCCGTTATGAACGATCTACGCGATCGATCGTCATACATATGAATATTTGCTCATATATAGTATATGACTAATCAGACATTTTGACAATCTTCTTTTACAAAAAATTGAAACATTTCCGGGCACATTTTCGTTAAATATTTGTTGTCCCGAATATTTTTCGGCCGGAAGGTTGGATTAGGTGCAGCGACCTTGGGAACAGCCGGTCCCATTCGGGGAACACTATGTAAGGATGTGCAGGTAAGTATCTTTATTGTCAAGGAGAGAGGTTAAATATATGTCAACGACTGCCGCTACGCCCGGTTTGCTGAGCAACCGGTTTATTCGCATCATTTTATTGTCCGGTCTGCTTCTGCAAATCGGCATCTGGGTTCGCAATTTCGCGATATTGCTTTATGTGACGGAACAAACGAATGCCAATGAGATTGCCATTTCGATGATCTCGGTCGCCGAGTTTGCGCCTATTTTTATTTTTTCCTTTATCGGCGGCACGTTCGCCGACCGCTGGCGTCCGAAACGGACGATGGTATGGTGCGATCTGCTGAGCGCCGTCTCGGTTTTGGCCGTCCTTCTGTTGATGGAGTTTGCCGGGTGGGGAGCGGTCTTTTTCGCGACGCTGGTTTCCTCGATTCTTTCGCAGTTTTCTCAGCCGTCCGGAATGAAGCTGTTCAAGCTTCATGTGCCGGAATCGCTGATGCAGGCCGGCATGTCGCTGTACCAAACGATGTTTGCGCTGTTTATGGTGCTCGGGCCGGTGCTTGGCACTTTTGTTTACCAGCACTTCGGCATTATCCTATCGATTGGCGTCATGGGCGTCGCTTTTCTGCTGTCCGCCACCGTACTTTTGTTCCTTCCTCCGGACCGGGTAACGGAAAAGGCGGCGGGAGAAACGACGCTGCGGCAAGAGATGGTGCTCGGCTTCCGTTACGTGTTGTCGCGCAAAACGCTTACGACGCTCGGCGGCTGCTTCGTAATGGCCGGACTGGCGCTCGGCCTTATTCAGCCGCTCGGCATTTTTCTCGTGACCGAACGTCTCGGTCTGCCGAAAGAATATTTGCAATGGCTGATGTTGGTGAGCGGGGTCGCGATGATCGCCGGCGGCGGGTTATCCATGGGGATTGCCAAACGGATGTCTCCACAGCTTATGCTGGCGGGCGGCATGGTCATCAGCGTCATCGGTCTCCTGATTTCCGGGCTGTCCACCTGGCTTCCGCTTACCCTTGTCGGGCAGTTCATCAGCGGACTCGTCATGCCGGCGATTCAAATTTCCATCAATACGATGATCCTGAAAAATACCGAATCGGAGTTCGTAGGCCGGGTCAACGGCATTTTAACGCCGCTTTTTATGGGGGCGATGGTTATTACGATGGGCACGGCCGGCTGGCTCAAAAAGCATATTCCGCTCGTCTCCATTTACATCATTGCCACTGTATTATTCTTCATCGGCGCGCTGATCATGCTGCCGCTGCTTAGAAATGCCAAAACCGGGAACAGGGAATCTTTGGCAGAGAAATAACCCCGGATTCCCGGATATTCGCACGAAAATGCACAAATCAGGGGAAAATCGTCTGAAAACTTCATGGCGGACAGCGAATTGTCAGCGGGAGTCGCGGATACGGAACGGGGAAAGGCGGCTCTTCGTTGGAGGAATCGCCGAATTTGTTATATAATTTCTTGTATATCGTTTTATATACTCTTTATCATAAGGGAGGTGTACCTGTTCACTCTGCGAATGGGGGGACAGGGAATATTATTAGTAGTGACCCGTTACCGATATGGTTGAGCCTGATTTTGATCGTTTTGCTTGTGCTGATCAACGGATTTTTCGTCGCGGCGGAATTTGCAATGGTGAAGGTTCGCGGAAGCCGACTCGATACGCTTGCGGAAAACGGCAATTTAAGCGCCAAATGGGCCCGCCGGATGACAGCCAACCTTGACGCTTACTTATCCGCTTGCCAGCTCGGCATTACCCTGGCTTCTCTGGCCCTCGGTTGGATCGGAGAGCCGACGATTGCCCGGATGCTCGAGCCTTTGCTTAAAGATCGATTGGGATTAAACGATGTCTTGGTACACAGTATTTCATTTATCATTTCTTTTGCCGTAATCACCTTTTTCCATATTACACTCGGAGAGCAGTTTCCGAAAACGTACGCGATCCGTAAATCCGAAGAAGTGACGATGCGTTCGGCGCTTCTGCTGATGGCCTTTTATAAGGTGATGTACCCGTTTAACTGGTGCCTGAACGGGGTCTCCAATTGGATGCTGCGCAGAGCGGGCATCGAACCGACAGGCGAACATGAATCCGCGCATACGGAGGAAGAAATCCGTGTGCTCATGAAAGAAAGCCACAAGAGCGGCCTCATCGACAATACCGAGCTTACGCTGGTTGACAATATATTTGAATTTGCCGAAACTAACGCGCGGGAAATCATGATTCCCCGCACCGAGATGGAGTGCCTGTACACGAACCTCTCGTTCGAGGAAAACATGGACATCGCGCTCCGCGAGATGCGGACCCGCTACCCGGTGGCGGACCGCGACAAAGATAACGTGATCGGCTTCGTGCACATCAAAGATTTGCTCAAGCCGAACCCGGGCCTTTCGGACATTCGCGCCATCATGCGCCCGATCATGAGCGTGCCCGAATCGATGCCGATCAGCAACCTGCTGAAGCAGATGCAGAAGAAGAAAGTGCAAATCGCGCTGCTGATCGACGAGTACGGAGGCACGTCCGGCATGGTGACGCTGGAAGATATTATCGAGGAGATCGTCGGCGAAATCCAGGACGAATTCGACCAGGAGCGTCCGGCGATCGAGAAGAAGGACGATATGACTTATTCCATCGACGGCCGCATGCTTATCGATGAGGTCAACGACCATTTCGGGCTGGAGATCGAGGAAGAGAACGTCGATACAATCGGCGGCTGGATCTATTCCCAGGTGGAAATTCCGCCGAAGAAAAACCAGAAGGTGACTTACAACGAAGAGGTCGATTTTATCGTCGAGGAAACCGATCATCTGCGGATTTCCAGGGTGACGGTCATCTTGCGGCAGCGCCAATCGCAGCCGGCATAAACGGCTCAAAGCCGGGGAACAGTGATGTTCTCCGGCTTTTTTAAATAAGCTTCAAAGGATCATTTCATGTTTAGGGGACTCCGTTCGCGTTCGCCGAAGCTTGTCCCACCCAAGCCTGCCTGCTTTTTGCCGCTTCGCTCGCTCCGTACCCCCCAAACAACGAAAATGAGCCCGCCCAGCACGAAGAGCGGCTCCAGCACATTCGCTTCCGGACCGCTTGTAATGCGGTGCAGCTGAAAAATCCAGTGAAAGGTCACGATATCGAAGCTTAAAAACAACCCTGCGGCTACGATAAACCCGTTGTAAAACGAACGGTTGAACCATTTGCGGATCACGATCATAAACAAACCTAAAACAGCGATTCCGAAAAATACGGCGCTTATTCTTTGCCAGGCGGTCTCCGCCTTTAATCCAAAAGCCAGCGCCTCCTGAATATGGTTCAATTGATAGCAGAATATTCCGCCTGCGATGATACCGAGCAATCTGTACATATGAGCCCCTTTGCCATAACCCGAATGAACGTTATTTCTCCATTATCCCATGATAAACCTGTAACCCGATCCCCACACCGTGCCGATATACTGAGGTTTGGACGGATTCTCCTCGATTTTCTCCCGGATCCGCGCCACGTGCACCGTCACCGTAGACGCATCGCCAAGCGCATCCATGCCCCAGATCCGTTCGAACAGCTCTTCCTTGCCGAACACCCGGTTGGCATTTTGCAGAAGGAACAAGAGCAGGTCGAATTCCTTTTGAGCCATCATCACTTCATTCCCGTTTACAAACACCCTTCGGGCATCCTTGTGGACCTCGAGCCCCCGGACCCGGATCGTGCTGCCCTCCTCCAGCTTGCCGAACCTTTCCTTCATCCGCTCAAATTTGTTCAGATGGGCGTTCACCCGGGCTACCAGCTCGGCGGAGCTGAACGGCTTCGTAATATAGTCGTCCGCTCCGAGGCCGAGACCGTTGATTTTATAAATTTCCTCCGACCTGGCCGAGACGAGAAGCACTGGAATGTCCTCCTTCTCGCGGATTTTTTTCAGCACCTCGAAGCCATCCACACCGGGCAGCATAATGTCCAAAATGACCAGATCGAACGCCGTCATCTTGAGGGCGGCGAGCCCGTCGGTGCCGCTGTTTACGATTTGTACCGAGAAGCCGCTCAGCTCCAAATAATCCTTCTGCAGATTGGCAATGCTCGCATCGTCTTCGACAATCAATACCTTTTTCATTGCAACCTCCATACATGCTAATACTTCTTCAAAGATATCATCATGCGGGTTCCTTCGCCAAGCGTGCTTCTGACCCAAATCTGCCCTTCGTGCCCCTCCACGATCTGTTTGGCGATGGCCAGCCCGAGGCCGCTGCCGTCCGCGCTTTTACGGGACGGATCGGCACGATAAAATCGCTCGAAAATATGAGGAAGATCGTCCTCCGGTATCCCTTTTCCGTTGTCCCTGATTTCTATGATCGCGGACGGCCGGGTTTCCCTTAATACGATCTCGACCCGGCCGTCGGGCCTGTCCATGTACTTTTGGGCATTGTCCAAAATATTTTGAACAACCCGCTTTAACCTCTCTCTATCGATCAAAACGGTCACTTTTTCCTTCAGTTCGCTGACGAGGACCAGCTTTATATTCGCCTTTTCGTATTCGTAGAAATGGTCGGCCACGCAATCCTCGAAGTACATCTGCAGATCGGTTTTTTCGAAATGATACGGAATCTGGTTCAGGTCCAGCTTCGAGTAAAGAAGCAGATCGTCGATCATCGCGTTCACCTGATCCGCCTTGGACCGTGCCGTCTCCAGGTATTCCTCCATTTTTTCCGGCGTTTTGGCGACCCCGTCGATAATGCCCTCAATATATCCTTTAATCGACGTCACCGGAGTTTTCAAATCGTGCGATATGCTCGAGACGAGAAACTTCCTGTTTTCGTCGTATTTTTGCTGCAAATAAATGGACTCCTTCAGCTTGATCCTCATTAGCTCCAGTGTTCTGCAGAGCTCTTTGACCTCCCCTTCGCCTTCCTCGGCAATTCCGAAGCTCAAGTCGCCTTCGCTGATCCTCACGGCAGCCTTCCTCAGCCTGGAAACCGGGGTGATGATTCCGTGCGAAAACCGGTAAGATACCCAATAATTGACGGCCAGAAAGGATACGATGAAAAAGCCGGCCGCAAATACGCCGAGAACGAGATAAAAATTCGATTTCAGCTTAACCTGCGCCAGCAGCAGCATAACGCCTTTTTCGCCCGAATGCAGGGTGTAATCCGCCCTGGCGAACATGTAGGTTTTGCCGTCCAGCTCCAAAGTGTCGAGATTCGGCGTATTATCGGACAACATCAGGCTTCTTTCCAGGTCGATCCGGTTAAATTTATTGGTAGAGTAGACAACCTCTCTGTTTTTCAAAATCACGACGCTGGCGCCGAGCGCCTTCACCCGGCCGGACAGCTCCTGCTGATACGGTTTTTCGAGCAGTCGCTCGAATTCGAGACCGGCCGCCTCCCGCTTGATATCGGCGATTCCCGAACGGACCTCGAACACCCGCTTCAAATCGTTCAAATCGGCCTGCGGTCCGAACAGCTTCGCATAAGCGGCGACAAATATGATGACGGCCAACACGGTTCCTGCCACGGAACCGAGCACCGCCAGCGCATTGAATACGAAAAAACGTTTGGTTAATTGCATGCGGAATATTCCGTTACCTTTCTATATCTCCTTGCGGTCGAATAAATAATAACCCGCTGTAAATAACATCATACCACAGCCTACCATGATTAAAAGCTGGCGGAAAATTTTGAATCCGTTGATCGTTTCGGAAATCCACAGCGTATACCAATCGAACATCGATGTGATCAAAAAGCTCGACACATTCGAATACACGACCCCAAGCACGTTAAATCCGGCAAAAACGATAATCGACAAGAAAAATACAGCCAGTCCGCCGCGAAGTATATTCGACAGCAATACTACGAGAAGCGAGAAAACAAACACGGGCAAAAAAGTGGCCGCATACGATAAAATGACTCTGACGACGCCCATCGCGTTTACGGATGACGGATTAAATATAAGTCCGGCCAACATCGACAGCACCATTACCAGGAACAAATTCATGGCGATAAACAGCGCTATGTTCAATACTTTGGCGCTAAAGACACCGAGCCTGGATACGGGCCGGGCCAGCGTGATTTTCATCGTATTCGACGAAAATTCGCCGTTAAACATATCGATCGCGACAAAGACGGCAAACAGAGGCAAAATCGTATAACTGAATACGGATAATACGACCAGAGGAAACTCCGTGCTGCCGACCACCCTTAAACCAAAGCCGTGTTTAATCGCCGTAACGGCAACTTGTCCGATGAGCACGGCCAAAATGGACAAAACGGCGGCCACGATTATTTTTTTCTTTTTCACCAGCTTGACGGTTTCGTTCATAAACGCGGCCTTAAACCCTGGCATTCCGGTCCACCTCGCTTACAAAATAATTTTCCAATGACGAATAGTTGGAAAGAATGTCCTGGGTGTAGTCCACGCTGACCAGCTTTCCTCCGTATACGACAGCCACCCGGGTGCAAGTCAGCTCCACATCGTGAATCAAATGGCTGGAAATAAAGAAAGTCGTGCCTTCTTCCTGGGACAGCCGTTTGATCAGCTTGCGCATTTCCAGCATGCCCTCGACATCGAGCCCGTTTAAAGGCTCGTCCAAAATAAGCAGCTTCGGCCTCGACAAAATCGCCGCGGCGATCCCCAGCCTTTGCTTCATGCCGAGGGAAAATCTTCTGGATTTCTCATGTTTGTATTTCAGCATGCCGGTAATTTCGAGGCATTCGTCGATCCTCGTTTGATCCACGTCCGGGTAAAAACGCGCGAACAACTTCAGGTTTTCGTTCGCCGTCAAATAGGGATACGATTCGGCAGTCTCTATGATGCAGCCGACGTGTTTCATCGCATTCACGTAATCGTCCTGAACGCTCGCGCCGAAAATTTTCACATCGCCCCGGTCCGGCTTCATCAGCCCGGCCATCACTTTCATTGCCGTCGTCTTTCCCGCGCCGTTCGGCCCCAAAAAGGCGTATATATCCCCCTCATCCACCTGCAGGTTCAGATTGCTGATCCCCCGGCCGTTGTCGTACATCTTCGTTAAATTCGTAATTTCGATCGCTTTCGTCGTCAAAGTGCACATCCCCCAAAAAATATGACATGGCTGTCCCCCAAGCGATCGTTCGCTTGAGGGCAGCCTCTTGTTTGGCATGGCCTTATTCTTCAAATACCCGGTAAAGCTCTCCGTCGAAATTCCGGTCGCCATTCGAGTGGTACGTACTGTTGTCGATAACTTGAATGCCTAATTCCAGGAACACCTTGCCGGAACCGCTCGGATGAATCTGTCCTTGCTCCTGCTCGCCTTTGGCGTTCGTATACGTGAACGTGGGTATAGACTGCGAGCCGTTCGGGTTGTATTCGAATGTAAAGTTGTAAGTATCCGGATGCTGCGCCTGGAATCCCGGTTTTACGGTTTCGGAATATTTGCCCGTCACTTTATCCTGCGTTACGTTAGTAATTTCAAGGGTTCTTTCGCCGATCTTCACGAATTTGCCGTCTTTCTCAGCGACGATGTCATTTTTGTATTTGCCGACGAACTTGCTGGAGAAGCCGCCGGTATTGCTGACCTTCTCCACATTGGCGCCGGTCAGATCAGGCAGGACGATTTTGGTTTTGCCGACGTCGGAAAGCTTGAGAACTACGTTCAACGTCAGGTCGTGCTGGTTGCCTTTCTTGTCCTTGCCGGACAGGACGATATCGCCCGTCATGTTTTCCAGCAGTCCGTTTTTGTTTTCAACGGCGGAACCCGTCATTTTTTTGACGAAAATATCGCTGTCGATTTCAGGCATATCCACATTTTTATCCGAACGGCTTTGTTCGCTGATCATCTTCTTGACGACAAAGGAGGAGACGGCGTTCACGACGGCAGGCACCTGCGCCTCGGATAGGCTTCCCGAGTACATTTTACCTCCGTCCTGCTTCTCTTCAACCTGTACATAGTCCTTCAAGCCGCCGACAAACGCGTCCACGATCTTCTCGACCTCCGGCGCTCCCTTCTCGTTGAAAGGATTTCGGAAATCCATTCCACTTTCTCTTCCCTTGCCGTCCGGATATTCCGTCACATAATATTTGTCTTCCAACTGGACTTTCCAGACCGACATCTTCGGGTCGGAATACGAGTAATCGGTGGAAGTCTCGCCGTTGGTATATTGCGTAGAGGTCGAGTTTTCCCTAGCTTTCGCCACTGTATCGACCTTGCTGTACGTGGAGCCCTGAAGCAGCGTCTTGTTGTTGTCCTTCAGCGTGAACAGCGCCTCCATCGTATAGCTGTCAAGCCCTTTCTCCATCTGCGCGGCCGTCGTTTTGACGGAACTTTTCAACCGGTCGTAACCGGTGCCCAGCGCCATATCGGCAAACGCGGTAGAAATAAACACGCAAGCGCCGATCGTAAATGTAAGTGCGGTAACGGTTTTTTTGCTCAGTTTCATTATGGCTCTCCTTTATATTTATTTGGGGAAACGTCTCCTTACTTTTCAGTATAAAGGAGGGGTATTGAATCTCTCTAAATTAACTATTAACAATATATTAACTCCGGTCAAGATATCGAATGCTGTTAAGAAGCGGAAAAACAGGATGCAGCGGCAAAGTTTTCAATACCGATCAAGACGCCGCCGACGGTGCTTCCTTCGCTTTTTTGCGATGGAACAGGCGTCCCGCGCCGGCCTTCGTATTTTCGATCATTTCATAAACGATCGGCACGATCAGCAGCGTAAGAATCGTCGATGTCGTCAATCCGCCGATCACGACGACCGCCAGCCCTTTGGAAATGATCGTTCCTTTGGAAAGTCCGAGCGCCAAAGGCATAAGAGCGAATACCGTCGCCCCCGCCGTCATAATGATCGGGCGAAGCCGCGTCTGTCCCGCTTCCATCAGCGCCTCGCGTACGGAGCTGCCCGCTTCGCGCAGCTGCTGCACGCGGTCGATAAGTACGATCGCGTTAGTCACGACGACACCGATCAGCATGAGGAAGCCGATCAGGGACGTCAGGTTCAGCGATTCGCCGGTGACGAGCAAGCCGAGCAGCCCGCCTATCGCCGCAAGCGGCAGCGAGAACAGGATGGCGAACGGCGCACTTGCGTTGCCGAACGCAAGGACCATGATCAGATATACAATGAAGATGGAGGCCGCCATGGCAAAATACATGTTTTTGAACTCATTGTCGATATCTGCCGCAGCACCCTTTAGTTCCGTATGAACGCCCGGAGGCAGTTCGATCTGTCTCAATATTTGGGACGCTTGGGCGCTGACGCCGCCTTTATCCTTGGAATCGATTTTGGCGGTAATGCTGACGTATTGCTCCTGATTGTCGCGAGGAATCGAGGCCGGTCCTTCGACTTTGCGGATTTTCGTAATATCGCTGAGCTTGACCGTTTGTCCCGTCGGAGTCGTAATCAGAAAGTTTCCGAGTTTTTCCACCGAGTTTTTGAAGCTGTTGTCCATCATGACTTTCGTGTTATAGGTGACGTTGTCGAACTTCAAATCGCCGATTTTCTGCTCGCCCAGCCATGCATACATCGCTTCGATGATTTGTCCGGAGGAGAGTCCGTACATGCGCGCTTTGTTCTGATCGACGGCAACTTCCACTTCCTTGTTCGTCACGCTTAAGCTGTCTTCCACATCTAAAAAACCGGGAATTTCTTTCATTTTCGCTTTTACTTCTTTGGCCGCTTGAATGAGCGCATCCACATCGTCGCCCCGCAGCATGTAGGAGAAGTCGACGCCGCTTCCTCCGCCTCCTCCGCCAAGGCTGGTGATGCCGCCGCGAACTTCACTCTCTTTCGGAATCATTGCGGCGATTTTGGCTTTCATATCGTCGACGAGCGCTCTCGCATTTGTCCCGTCGGTAGCCGCCGCATTAAGCGAGAAGCGATAACTGACCCCTTCGTTTCTGCCCTCTCCGATGAGCGACTGCACATATTCGAACGCCGGCTTGCCGGCGCCGTTCTTCGTCTCCCGCATCATCGCCTCGATGTTTTTGACGATCCGGTCGGTCGTATCCAGTGAGGTTTCCCTTGGCAAAACGACTCTGAAGCTCATTTGCTTATCGGAATCGCTGCTCGGCATAAATTCGAAGGCAAGAAACGGCACCGTGCCGGCAATCGACACAACCAGCGCCAAAAACGCCAATGCCATGCTTTTCTTGCGGTTGTTCAGCGACCACAGCAGCGCCTTTAAATAGCCCGCCTCTACCTTCCCGACGTGATGCTCATCGTGATGCTTGATGTTTTTCGAGCGAAGCACAAGCAGCTTGGCCAGCATCGGAATCACCGTAACGGCGACGATCAAGGACGACAGCAAAGCCGCCGAAAGCGTGATCGCGAACGGACGGAACATATCCCCGAGCTGTCCTCCGACGAAGGCGATCGGAGCGAACACCCCTACCGTAGTCAGCGTCGAGGACGTAATGGCGGAAGCGACCTGAACCGTAGCCTTAATAATGACCGAGTCGCCCCGCTCATGCGTCTTGACCAGCTCGCTGTATATATTTTCGATAACGACGATACTGTCGTCCACGACGCGGCCGACGGCGATGGCCATTCCGCCGAGAGTCATGATGTTGAGCGTAATGTTCAGCGGCGCCATGATCATCAGTGTGATCAGGATGGACAACGGAATCGACACAAGGACAATCAGCGTCATTCGGAAGTTTCTGAGAAACACGAGAATCATAATCGAGGCGAGCAGCGCCCCAAGCGCCCCTTCCTTGACCATCCCGTTGATCGACTCCTGAACGACCTCGGAGTTTTTCTCGATCGACATGAATTCGACGTTCGGATATTGCTTTTGCCAGCCGGCGATCATCGCGTCCGCTTTACCCGCAAATTCGACCGAGTTCGTTCCGCTCGTTTTGTACAAAATGACCCCGATGGACGGTTGTCCGTTCAAACGGGAGATGAGCTTGGATTCGTTGATCGCCTGGATTTTGGCGATTTGCTTAAGCAGCAGCACGTCTCCGGCCGCCGTATTGATCTTGACGTTTTCCAGAGCGTAAATGCTGTTAATGTCGCTTTTTACGCGAACCATTTGGTCGATTCCGTCCTCGTTCATAGCTCCGACGGGACTTGTGCGAAGAGCCGTCTGGATGGCCCGGGTCACATCGGCGGGCATCAGCCCGTAGCTGATCATCGCGTTGCCGTCCAGCTTGATCGTCAATATCGCTTCATCATTGCCGATGGACTCGACGTGATCCAGCCCTTTAATCGTGGTAAAACCGGGCTGAAACACATCTTTATACAGCTTATCCAGCTGCTGCTGATTCATGTTGTCTTTGCCGAACACCGCCAGCGTATACTCCGGAATGGCAGCCATGCCGAACGTCATCACTTTGGGACGCTCCGCCGACTGGGGCAGGTTCACGCCCGCGATCAGCGCTTCGACGTCGTTTTTCGCTTTATCCGTATCCTGTCCGTGCTCCAGCGTAATCGTAATCTGCGAGAAATTGTCGCTGGACACCGATTGCAAATTTTTAATCCCGTTCAGCCCTGCGACCGCCTTCTCGAGCGGCTTCGTGATTTGCTCCAAAATATCTTTGGGAGGGGCTTGATATTGGGTTTGTATAAAGACATACGGAATCGATATTTCGGGAAACAATTCCGCCTTCAGCAGCGTCGCCGCATAAGCTCCCCCGCCGAACAACAGCAGGATGATGATCAGTACGGCCGCTATGTTTTTCATGGAAAATCGCGTTAATGCATTCATCTCTCTACTCCTATATTTAATATTATTTTGTATTTAGACGAAGTTGTGGCCAATTTTACTTCACTTTCCGTGTAAATTAATGTAAAAATATTTCAACCTCCCGGGTGCAGCGCACAAAAACCGTCCGGAATGTGTCCGCACGGTCCGATTTGTTGGGAAACGCCTCCTTACCTTCCAGCATAAAGGAAGGATATTGAATCTATCTAAATGAACCATTAACAAAATATTAACTCCGGTCAATTATCGAATGTTGTTATAAAGCGGAAAAACCGGATACAATGGCAATAACAGTATGTGCAGTTTTCGCATAAGAAAAGGAGTTGCTCTCTTGCAATACGATGTGATTGTAATCGGCGGCGGGCCGTCCGGCCTGATGGCGTGTATTGCCGCAAGCGCCCACGGCGCCAAGGTGCTGCTCGTCGACAAGGGCGACAAGCTCGGCCGCAAGCTCGGCATTTCCGGCGGAGGCCGGTGCAACGTGACAAACGCCAAGGAGCTGGACGAGCTCGTCAGGCACATCCCCGGCAACGGCCGGTTTCTGTACAGCGCGCTTGCTGCGTTCAGCAACCGCGACATCATCGACTTCTTCGAGGGAATGGGCATACCCTTGAAGGAGGAAGACCGCGGCCGGATGTTCCCGGTCAGCGACAAGGCGAAAACGGTCGTCGACGCGCTCGTCGGACGCGTTCGCGCCCAAGGCGTCGCGATCCGCGTGAACAGTCCGGTCCGGCGCGTGCTGTTTGGCAGCGGCCGCACCGCGGGCGTCGAGCTGGCCGGAGGCGAGCGGGTGCACAGCCGCTGCGTCATCGTCGCGAGCGGAGGCAAAAGCGTGCCGCATACCGGCTCGACCGGCGACGGCTACGCCTGGGCGGAAGCGGCCGGGCATACGATCACCGAGCTGTATCCGACGGAGGTGCCGGTTACCTCGAACGAGCCGTTCATCCGCAGCAAGGAGCTGCAAGGACTCAGCCTGCGCGATATCGAGCTGTCGGTGTGGGACCCGAAAGGCAAGCGGGTGATCACCCACGAGGGAGACATGCTGTTTACGCATTTCGGCATCTCCGGCCCGGCGGTGCTGCGCTGCAGCCAATTCGTCGTCAAGACGATGAAAAAATTCGATGTGAAACGGGTCCGCATGACGGTCGATCTCTTCCCCGGCAAAGGCGCGGACGAGATCTTCAAGGAAACGTTGAAGCTTGCCGAAAGCGAGCCGAAGAAGCATATCCGCAACGTGCTGAAGAGCTATGTACCCGACCGGCTGCTGCCGCTTTTGCTGCAAAAGGCCGGTTTGCGCGATGACATTACCTTCGCCAACATTCCGAAGCAGCCGTGGCTTGAGATGGTCAAGCTGCTGAAGGAGTTCCCTATCGAGGCGAACGGGACGCTGTCGATTGAAGAAGCGTTTGTGACCGGCGGCGGCGTCAATTTGAAAGAAATCGATCCGAAGACGATGCAGTCGAAACTGACCGGCGGGCTGTTCTTTTGCGGGGAAATTCTCGACGTGCACGGCTATACGGGCGGATACAACATTACCGCCGCGTTTACGACCGGGTATACGGCGGGGAAAAACGCGGCGGAAGCTGCGCTCGAAATTGAGGGGCAAATGTAGCTTTTCTTTTACGCTGAATACAGGAGGGGGCTTCCACGTGGGCAGGCTGCAGATGGGAATGTGGAACGGCTTTCAGCCGGAGTTTTGGCAAAAGTACGAAAGCCCGCTGCTTGGCGGCATTGAGGCGTCGCAGTTTCCATGTGAGGACAACCTGCCGGAAATCTCGCGTTTTTGTCAAATGCGGGGGCTCCGTTTCGGCGTTCATACGCCGATATTGGCGCAAAGCTTCTACTCGCTGCCGAGGGTGAGTGCCAAGGACCGCGGAGAGCGGAAGGAAGCGTTGGAACGCATCGGGCGGGAAGCGCAGCTCGCCGCCCGGTACGGTGCGGATTATATTTTGTTTCATTTTCCGTTTCCGTCCGTGTTCCCTTCCGTTCAGGAACCGGCGTATCTCGCCGGGATGCCTGCGTTCGAGAGGTATGAAAGCCGCGAGATCGAACCGGGCTTTTTACGGGATTGCGGCGAGCGGCTGCTGGACGCAATCGCGGAGATTCAGCTTCGTACCGGGCAGCGGATCGTGCTGGAATACGACTTTTTCGGGGACGAATGGGAGCTGTTCGACGAACTGTTCGGACGTTACCCCGATGTCGGGCTTGTTGCCGATTTGCAAAGACTGGACGTGCACCGGCGGGTGTTTCCGGAATTCGACCCTTACCGCTGGCTCGAGCAGACACTCCCGCATCTGTACGTGGTGCACCACAGCAATACCCGGTTTGAAGACGGCAAATGGCACCGCCATCTCCCGGTGCTGCCGGAGCATGACGCTGCACCGGATTACGGCGATGCTTTCGCATATATGCGGTTTATCGCGGAAAGCCGTCCGGAGGTGCATGTGACGTTCGAGCACAATCCGGCGCTTGTGAGCCGCGAAGAGCTGCAGCGCTGCTACGAGAGCGTTCATGCGCTGTGTGGCTAGTGTTACGCCAAAAGGGCTGCCCCTCGGCAGCCCTTCTTATGTTTCGCTTATATATTTTTGCGCATCAATGTCCCGCTCCGGCATCGTCAACGTGTTTCACATGACTGTGATTAAATGCGATAAACAACACGGACACGAGCACGAACGCAGCTCCGACAATAAACGGCACATGCGGGTTATACCACTCGGCCAGCTTGCCTGCCAAATAAGGAGCCACGGCGCCTCCGATGAAACGCAAAAAGCTGTAGGCGGCGGAAGCCGTCGAGCGCTCCACCGGGGCGGCGTTCATCACCGCGGTAGTAATGAGCGTGTTATTGTTGCCGAGCAAAGCGCCTGCGAAAATCACCGCAGCGATGACGACCCACTGCGTGGACGTCCAAATGCCCATCGCCGCGAGCACGAGCGCAAACAATACGAGCATGATGCACATCGATTTCACCGTGCCGAACTTTTGTTGAAGCTTCGGCGCCATAAAGACCGACGTCACGGCGAGCAGTATACCCCAGCCCAAAAAGACGAACCCTAATCCGTGCTCGTCCAAATCCATCACAAACGGCGAGTAGGCGAGCAGTGTAAAAAATCCGAAGTTGTACAGACAAGCGGTCAACCCGAAGACGACGAGCGAACGATGTTTCATCGCGCGGAACGGTTCGAGCAAAGACGTTTTCGCTCGCGCGCTCTGCGGGCTGCTTGAAGCCGGCATCGATATTATAAGCCCGATAAAGGCGATCACCATGAGCACCGCAACGCCGAGAAACGGGCCTCTCCACGATATGGCTCCGAGCCAGCCGCCGAGCAGCGGACCTACCGAAATCCCGAGCCCGATCGCCGCTTCATATAAAATGATCGCCCGCGCCGTGCCGCTCTTCGACAAAGATACGATCGCGGTTAAAGCCGTTGCGACAAACAGTGCGTTTCCGAGCCCCCACCCGCCCCGAAGGCCGACGAGCGCGGTGATATTGTTCGAAAATCCCCCGAGAGCCGAAAATACGGCAATGATCACGATGCCGGCAAGCAGCGTACGTTTGATCCCGAGCCGGGAGGAAATCGCACCGGTGATCAGCATGGCGACAGCCATGACGGCGTTATAACTGGTGAACAGCAAGGTTACCTGGCTTTGCGACGCATTTAATTTTTTGGCGATGGCCGGCAGGATCGGATCCACCAGCCCGAG
Organism: Paenibacillus hamazuiensis; assembly: GCF_023276405.1. Classification (NCBI taxonomy): domain Bacteria; kingdom Bacillati; phylum Bacillota; class Bacilli; order Caryophanales; family Paenibacillaceae; genus Paenibacillus; species Paenibacillus hamazuiensis. The sequence goes on along the minus strand of NZ_JALRMO010000001.1, from coordinate 7,318,841 downwards.
CCCCATAAATGCGATGATGCACGCGAAAAAAACAGCCCACACCGCGCGGGGCTGTTTAAGCAGGCCGGCTTCCCCTTCTTTCGGGTAAGCAGCCTTTGATGCTGCAGATTGCGAAATGGATGACATGTACGGTTCTCCTTTGCATTTGATTTATAACAGCGATTTAAAAGAATGCCTGATGATATCCCCGCGGCTAATAACGCCAACGAGCACCCCGTTTCGCTCAACAGGCAATTTTTTGATCTGTTTTTTTCCCAGGATGGCGGCAATATCCTCGACTTCATCGTCCCATGCGGCGGTAATCACTTTTTTCACCGCTACTTCCATTACGTTCAGGTCGAGCAGCTTCCTCGTTCTTTCTTCGAAATCGTCCTCATCGCCTTTGAAAACCACGACGAAGTAAAGCGAATCGACAATCAAATCCTTATGCTTCCCGATATAACGCATAATATCCCCGTCGCTGATATAAGCGACGATTTCATTCCGCTCGTTGATCACGGGAAGACCGCTGATCCGATGACGGATAAATTTCTCAATGACGGTGCGCACCGTATCGCTTTCCTTCACTTTGTGTACCTGGCTGATCATGATTTCATGTGCTTTCATCGAAAAACACCTCCAGCCCGATTTTCCAAACATCACAACAAGTTGTATAATGAAACTATCTAATTGCATTATACAACTATCTGCGACGGCGCACAATACGTTTTGCCGGCAGCTGTGCCTATAATTTCAAATAGACCGGGCATATGTTACCATAATCGTAGAAAATCAGGCTGCACCCGAGGTGATCGACATATGAAAGAACCTTCGCTGGAAACGATCGAGCTGGAGATGGCGATTTTGTTTCGCCGGATCACATCGATTACGGATAATAAGCGGTACGGGAATTTGGACCGCTCCGCCTATTTGCTTCTGCATCAAATCTCATCCCACGGCTCCGCCGGGGTCAAAACGTTAGCGGACGAATTCCATCTGGACATCTCCACCGTCAGCCGGCAAGCCGCGGCTCTCGAGGCTAAAGGTTACGTGTACCGAATCCCCGATCCGACCGACGGGAGAGCTTATTCCCTGCAAATTACCGAGCTTGGCGCCCGGGAGCTGCGCGAGTGCAAGGAGGCGCGTTTGGCGCGGTTTGCGGAGCTGCTGAAAAACTGGTCCGAAGATGAATGCCGCACTTTCGGGCAGCTCCTGGAGAAGTTTAATCGGACATTTCTGTGATAAGATCCCCCTAAACAAGATGACCGAGCGTCACAATGGGGAATGAAAATGGGCGCCACCGTCTATTTTCCCATCAAATCCCCCCGACGGGGGGACCCCAAGCTTCCGTAGCCGGCTCTGCTCCGCAAAGCCCTTAAGCTGCCCCAAACGCCCTGAACCCGCCCGGTTTAAGGGACTGCTCGCTTCTAGTTCGCGTCTGCCCAAGCATAGGATTTTGGCGCTGCCCGCCAAAATCCTATGCTTGGGCACGCTGTACGTTTGGTGCGATGGCATGGGAGCTGATGAGTGCCTCGGGCTCGCGGCTATCTGCCATGGTTTTGCTGGCGTAAAACCTATGGCAGACACGCTCTGCTTTAGACGGATCGGAAATAAACTTCATAGGGTACATGCGTAACGGTTGCTGATGAGCTTATTGGAGCCATATTGGTGATTTCAGAACGGTAACGGTCGCCAGAGTGCTTATTTGTGAACTTTCCTCGTTTTGAGGGATACAAGATGGGTGATAAGCTCTGCCACAACCGTTACAATTTAAAAACGACGTTTTTGAGCCAAGTAAGCTCAGCAGCAACCGTTACCTGCCCGTATACATGACGCTCATGCCATGAAGCAAATAAACTTTTAAAAGCAAAAAAGACTGCCCCGCGGCAGCCGTTTCAAGTCGATTCCGTATACGGTTCGATATGCACATGCACGTTGGCGATCCGGTGAGCTTCGCCCATGCGCCGCTCGATCGCGTCGCTGATGTCGTGGCTTTGCTCCACGTTCAGCTCGGGGCTGACCTCGACCACAACGTCGATGAGCACGACGCTGCCGTGAGCGCGCGCCCGCAGATCCTTGATGCGCCTCACGCCGGGCACGGCGCCGATCGTCTTGCGGTACACGGCCAGCTTGTCTTCGTCGAAGCCGTCGGTCAGCGTATGCGAAGCTTCGTAGAAAATATCCCACGCCGTCTTGCATATGACGAGGCCGACCGCAAAGGCGGCCACCGGATCGAGCCACGGCCAGCCGAATTGCGCCCCGGCGATGCCGACGGCTGCTCCGACGCTGACGAAGGCGTCGGAGCGATTGTCCGCAGCGGCGGCAAGCAACGCGTGGTTGTTGATCTTCTCGGCGAGCCGCCGATTGTACATATAGATGCCGTACATGAAGACGGCACTCATGAGCGCAACCAAAGCCGCGAGCGGATTCGGCGCCGGAGCTTCACCGCCCAGCACGCCCCGCGCCGCTTGCAGCAGCACCTGCAGACCGGCCGCCATCATCAGGAACGAAGCGATCATCGACGCGATTGTTTCCGCGCGCATATGCCCGTACGGATGGTTGCGGTCGGGCGGCTTGCGCGATATTTTCAGGCCGATCAGCACGGCCAATGAAACGACGATATCGGACGTATTGTTGATTCCGTCCGCCGTTAAAGCTTCGGATTTCGTCCAGTAGCCGATGCCGATTTTGAGAACCGAGAGCAGTAAATATGCGCCGATGCTGACCCATGCTCCGCGTTCTCCTTGCTTGATATTGTCGTAAAGCTCCACAGGCGCCCCTCCTTCGGCAGGTCTCCCAAAATCTCATTCATCATACCAGACGGTCCGAGGGTGGGTCTAGAGAAACAGTTTTTTCCCCGCCAACAAAAATAAGCTCAGGGCAACATTGTTTGTTCCGGTTAAATCCGGATGCAGCAAAAAGGCGCTTCCCCGGCAAGCGACAAGGAAAAGCGCCATCTTCAATTTACATGCGGATTCCGGCGGAAAAATGGTCGTAATCGTCGTTCGACGGATCCATGCGGCCGTCTTCTTCCTGATACGGCGTCGTTTGCGCCGCTGCGTTGTAGACCTCGGAGTCCGCATACCCTTCCGGCCAATCCTCGTTCACCACATGCGCCGGAATCGCGATGCCTCCCAGGCCGTACGCCATGTCGTAGGTCGCCGCTTCGCTCGGCGCATCCTCGTGTTCGATCAGCTTGCCGCCATACGCCTGCGCGATTTCAAGCGCGGAAGTCAGATCGCATTCGTCCAAAATCAGATGCACTATCGGCTTGCCGCCGCCTTCGTGCAGATCGGCCCGGTAGCCAAGCTCTTCCAGCGTATCGAGCGCGAGCTGCGCCTGCTTCGCCTGATCGAATTGAAAATGAATAGGAGCCGCGTTCATGCCAGTCCGTCCTTTCTGAAGTCCAAAGGGATACATGGGATCTGGTTTAGCTTTTTCCAAATCGGCGAAGGTTATTCGGGGCGTTTAAGCCCCTGCGTGCACAATGACGCTTTCGCCCAGCGGAAATGTATCGTATAAAAATTACATACAAGCGCTCTGTCGTTCTAATTGCAGAATTGGAGATTGCACAAGCACTATCGTCATCCCCTGTAAGATTAGCTCATCAAATGTAGCAAATATTTTAGGAACAGCCAAAGGGAATACGGAAACAGTATAACTTAATACAGTTTCCGAATGTTTGTCTCACGCCTTAACACGTTGCCATGTTCGAAACGCTTGTAAGTTCAATCACATTCCGGGGAAAAACAAACTATACATGATGCCGGATACTCTTTCAGGGGCGATGAAGTTTCCTGCTAGCGTACTCATTGATCCGCATTATGCCGAAAGTGGATGGAGCACAATCTGAAACATTTATGCCGTATGATTGAACAGCAGAAATGGGAAGATTACCTTTAAAAAGAAATCCCCCCTCTAACGACAAAAAGAAGCTCGGAATGGGTGAAATACATTCTTTGGAAGTAAGCCAAAACAAACTTATCTCGAAAGATTTTTCACCGGTTAACTACGCTTAACTTGGTTAGGCTCGCATAAAAAACGAAACCCGTACGGTGGGCGTTTTTTTCAAAAAGTCCACTTTCCGGGTTAAGGTTCAATCCTCTTTTAGAAGGTATACTACTCTATTTTTCTAAGAGTTCAAAAGAGTTAGTTTCGAATTTACTTGGAAATTCAATAGAAATAAATTCTAGAGTATCAATTACCTCTTTTTTATCGTAAAGTGTTGATTTAAGAACAACCCCCGTTTCATTATCAACCAAGAATTCTTGGGTCGTTCCCAATTTTGATCCCTTAAGATCAACTTTTATTTGTGTAACACTACGATCTAAATAACTAAGTTTATCTGAAATGGATATATCCCCTGACCTGAATACACTCTGAACAAGTAATTCGGGATGGATAAGTTCATTAATATTGCCAATGGGTAGAAATGTCCCATTATAATCTGGTACTATTGCATTTTCATTTTCAAGCTTATTTTTTGGTTTCATCTCTTTCATTGGTTTGGATTTTTTTATTGTATTATCTTTTTCTTTTGTTTGAACATCTTGACCATCATTAACAGATGTAATTATTTCATTCGGTACATTGATATTTGGAGTGTATATTACTTTAAAGTTATTTGGTTGAGAAATCCATACTTCTGTTTTCGACTTTTTTCCATTTTGAGTTCTAAGAACAGTCCCATGAAGGTTTTTATAATTGGCATTTGCCTTTAGGATTTTGTTTTTTACAATAGGGATTTCGTTGATCGTTTCTTTAGAATTAACAAAGTTTGGAACACTTGAATTGTTTGCTTTTGATATGTTTATAAAATAACCTGAATATGCACCCGCAACTCCTACACATAGGCCAAGACTTGCTATTAAAATAATTTTTTTCATTACAAATAGCCTCCTATTAATTAACGAATTTCACTTCGTCGAAACCAACTATACCCGAGTTTACCTCAGATGTTCCAAGGGCAATACTTTGTCCTCCACCTGGCTTAACATAGTGGCTACCCAAGAAGTACCAGATATTTATATACGATCTCTGATTTACATTAAACGCGAAGTTATTACCATCACCATCCCAAACATAATATACAACACTTGCTGAGGAGTTACAGCTAGGTATGTAAACATAGAAGTCATCTACTCCCGACCCCGTCGGATTCAGATACCATAAACCTGAACTTGAATAATGAACAGATCCATCTTGATCAACATATTGCATTTTGCCATCGTACCCGCAACTACTACTAGTCCTTAAAATACCTTTACTCGACCAGCCTGTTCCACCATCATACACAATGACTGTGCTAGCTGCATATGCTGCAATAGAGCTTCCCAGAAAAATACAAATCATCATAAAAGCAGTTAAAATTTTTCTACCTAATGATTTCATTTGCCGTAACCTCCTAAAAAATAATAGACAATGCAATCGCGCGCGATAAAGCAATTATATCCCAATATTGTAATACACACAATAATTTTTCCATTTTTTAATATAATAGGATGTTAATTCAGTTAATTCCAAGAAAGCAAGTGTGCGTAATGCTAGCGTGCTGCACCATGACGGTCCGGCTGCTTACGTCGTCGATGCGCGACCTAGACAGGACGCCGCCTCTGTTCTGCATCCAGTCTTTTCGCCATGGCCGTTGTCGCTACTTCTCCTTCTCCCGTATGCTCCACGAAAAGCGTCTGACCTATTGCGTAACTACTTGCACCGTAGCTACGCTGACCCTCCGCGTGCAGCTGAACGCTATGATGAGTGAAGCTGGCACAGATCGCAAAATTAATGTAGTATTTAGTATAGACTTGAATAATCTTTAACCAGGCTAAAGAATTTGGGAATTGAATCTTGAAAAAGACAGGCCTCATTCTCCAGCATCTGCACTAAACATCGCTTAACATGAGGGCTGACCCCATCTCGGGGCGTGTCCATCGCATACTCCATGGGCAATCGGGCGACATAGGCATACATCCCGTTTCTGGGCCGATCGTCAACCTCCCAGGTTACCGTGCCGGCAAATCGGACTTGAACCGCCTCCGGAGCCAAGCCCGTTTCCTCCGCAATTTCGCGCAAAACACCTTCCATCGGGCTTTCGTCGGCCTCCAGCTTGCCGCCTACTCCGCTCCACATACCCATCTGCGGCGCATTGCTGCGGTTCAGCATAAGCACCTGTTCGCCCCGGCAAATAAAACAGATCGTATAAGTTAACAGAGCCATCTCCTCTTTCCGCGTCCAAATCTGCAGCTTGCGCCAAGTCATCAGACGCCACCGACCGAAAAAAGTTTCTCCCGGCCGACAATCCGCAAATGAAAATTTTCAGCTATTTTTAAGCTTATATTCAAGTACAATTCATCCTAATGAATTACAATTAAGAAAAGCATTTGCTGGAAACAGCACATTTCGTTTGCTGACTCCCGGATTCAGGAACGGGCACATTCTCCTGTGCGACCGGCCGAATCCATTTTCGATATACTCCCCTCCTCCCCGGAGATGGCCCATTCAGCATGACTCTTTTGCGGGGCAAAGCAAAAAGAGTGGCCGCTCTCTTTCTCATCGCGATCCCGGCGATTAAGGAGTGGATCGGGACGGAGCGCCGGCGCGCCGCACAGACAGCCGGCTTTTCCATGCCGTCCGCCAGCCCCCATTCAGTCCTCCGCTGTAATTTGACTCGCCCTATTTTTTCCTTTAAGATTTGATTAATGTGGTGAATTAATCATTGACACTTGAGGCATGATATGCCATTATAGAAAAAAGACACTTTACCGCTTAAAAGCTTAAAAGCCACAAAGTCAAAAAAGGCATATCGAACAAATGGAGCCTGAAGGGAGCAAGCGCAATTATGGTAAGGGAACATCACAGCATTTTGGATTGTACGATTCGCGACGGGGGTTTGGTGAACAACTGGGATTTTAGCGTCCAATTCGTAAAGGACATGTATGATGGCCTAAGCGGAGCCGGCGTTGAATATATGGAGATCGGGTATAAAAATTCGGCTAAACTGCTGAAAGGAGCCGAGGCCGGCCCTTGGCGCTTCCTTAACGAAGACTTCCTGAAGGAAGTCATTCCGAAGAAGACGGATACGAAGCTGTCTGCGCTCGTTGACATCGGCCGCGTGGATGAGAACGACATCCTGCCCCGTGAAAACAGCCTGCTCGATCTGATCCGCGTCGCCTGCTACATTAAAGACGTAGACAAGGCGCTCGAGCTCGTGCAAAAGTTCCACGGATACGGCTACGAAACTTCCATCAACATCATGGCTTTGTCCCATGTGATGGAGAACGAACTGTCCGAGGCTCTCGAGGAAATCAACAAAAGCCCGGTGGACGTCGTTTACATCGTCGACTCCTACGGCAGCATGGATTACCGGGATATCGACTACCTCGTGTCCAAGTTCCAGCGTCTCGTGCCGGACAAACAGCTTGGCCTCCACATGCACAACAACATGCAGCAGGCTTTCTCAAACACGCTGATCGGCGCGCACAAAGGCGTGAAGTTCCTTGACTCTTCCGTTTACGGCATGGGCCGCGCAGCCGGCAACTGCCCGACCGAGCTGCTCGTCAGCAACCTGAAGAATCCGAGATACGATATTCGTCCGGTTCTGGGCATTATCGAAAACCATATGATCGCGATGAGAGAAAAATGGGAATGGGGTTACATCATTCCTTACATGATCGCCGGTGCCTTAAACGAGCATCCGCGTGCGGCCATGGCGCTTCGCAGCGGCGCGGATAAAGACAAATTCGTCGAGTTTTACGACAAGCTGACTTCTCCGGAAGCGATGCCGACCAATCATCACTCCGATTAATGAATTGCCGAAAGAGCCATTCCCGAAGGGCTGATTTCAGTCCGGGGAATGGCTCTTTTTTACGTCGGCCTCAGCTTAAATATTTGGCGATCCCGCTTTTGTAGGCGTCCTTCGGCCGGAGGCCGACCCATTTTTCCATTGGCTGCCCGTCCTTGAACAAAATGACCGTCGGCATCGACATAACGCCGAATTGTCCTGCCATTTGCGGCGAATCGTCGCAGTCGACCTGCATAATCGTCACTTTATCGCCGATCTCACGCTCCAGATCGCTCAAGATCGGAAGCAGCACCTTGCACGGCGGACACCATTTGGCCCCAAAATCGACCAAGGCAACCCCTTCGGAAGGGATGCTTGCACTAAAATTTTCATCGGAAATTTGTTTGATGCTCATGGCCTGTTCCTCCTTATTCCGCGATTTGCGGATTTTCTTCATAAATGGAACGCATCCGTTCCTCCAAATTGCTCTTGATTTCCGTCAGCTGATGGATTTGACGCTCAAGCTCCTCCAGCTTTTTCTTGTAAACGGGAACGATTTCCCGGCAAAACGCCTCCTTGTTCATCAGCACACAGTGCAGGAAGCTCGAAATTTGCTCTGTGGTGAGCCCCAGGCCGAGATAAAACCGGATCATATGGACCTGCTCTTCAGCCAGATTGTGATATTCGCGATAACCGTTTTCCTGCCGGACCGACGTTAACAGCCCCTGCTCCTCGTAATAACGCAGCATGCGGATGCTGACCCCGGTTCGTTTGGACAATTCCCCAATTTTCAAGCGGTGCACCCCTTTGGTTATTGTCTTATCGTCATTATAAACCCTTACATTAATGTGAGGGTCAAATCTTTTTTTTCATTTTGCCCGAGAAAAATGTATCGAAAATATGGTACGATGTAATTGTAACTCTTTTTTGGGGATTTGAGGAAATTGGATGGAAGGCGGTTAAGAGGATGGGATACATTGAGGAATTGAGGGAAATCGTCGGTCACAGGCCGCTTATTTTTGTAGGGTCGGTCGTTATCATCAAGGATTCGCAAGGCCGCATATTAATGCAGCAAAGGAGGCATCCTTACGGAACGTGGGGATTGCCGGGCGGACTTATGGAGCTTGGGGAATCGACCGAAGATACAGCTCGCAGGGAGGTGCTGGAGGAAACCGGCCTCTCGATCGGCGAGCTTCATTTGATCGATGTCTTTTCGGGAAAAGACAATTTTGTCGTAGCGGAGAACGGCGATGAATTTTATGCTGTGGTGATCGCTTATTGGACTGATGACGTAAGGGGCAAGCTCATCAACGACGAGAAGGAGTCGCTCGGGTGCGCCTTCATGCAGGTGAACAAGCTTCCCGATACGGTCGTCAAAAGCCACAAGCGTATTATTGAGCGATACCTCGCAAAGCAAACTTAAGTTCTTTTTTGGAGAACGGGTTCTGATTATGTTAAAATCGGACCGAGGTGACCCTATGGACGAGCACAATTTGGAAAAACGCACCTTGGAGAGGGCCGCGATTCGGCTGTTCGTCAATCTTTACAATTTGCGCAGCCGTCCGAAACTTCGCCTCTTGTACCAGCAGGAAAAACCGGATGCCGTTCTCGAGGATGAAAAGCGGCGCAAGCTCGGCATGGAAATTACGCATCTGTTTTATGACCAGCAGGAAGCGATGATGCTGATGGGGCGATTTTCGGGACAACACGCGCCGGAGTCGATGGAGCATCTCGTCGGCCGGTTGAACGAGCTTATACGCCGCAAGGAAGAGAAGAAGAAGTCGTATATGCCGGATTTTCCGATTTCGCTGCTGATCCGCAATACTTCGCCGGTGTTCGGTTTGACGGAATTCATGAAATCCCGGGAGCTGATTTACGAGCCGAAGGGCGTATTTCAGGATATATGGTTTTTGACTCATGACGGATCGGCCGACTGGTTTCTGCTTCATTTGAACGAATTGAAGGGGTAACCCGCAGAAGGCGAATATGGCGTTTATTCCGGGAAAGGGGGCCTGCGGATGGCGGTATTATCTTACACGGAGCCGAAGCGGCTGCTTAATCCGGCCGGCGGTTATTTGACCGGCTACAGCCATACGCTGAATCCGTATGCAGGCTGCGCTTTCGCCTGCGCCTACTGCTATGTGCGGGAAATGCCGATCGGCAAGTTTCGCCGCGAGCCTTGGGGCGCGTGGGTCGATGTGAAACGAGGCGCGGCGGAGCTGCTGCGCAAGGAACTGCGCCGCGAAGGGCGCAAAGGTCCGCTCACCATCTTCATGTCGTCGAGCACGGACCCATACCAGCCGGCGGAATATAAGGAGCAGGTGACCCGGACGCTGCTTGAGGTCATGGCGGACGAGCCACCCGCCTTCCTGTTCGTGCAGACGCGCAGTCCGCTCGTGACGCGCGATATCGATCTGCTGCAGCGGCTGGAAGGCCGCGTCCGCGTCAGCATGACCGTCGAAACCGACCTTGAGTCGGTTAGACGCGTCTTTGCGCCGGCGGCGCCGCCGATTGCGGCTCGCCTGCGGGCGCTGCGGCAGCTCGCCGCTGCCGGCATCGACGTGCAGGCGGCTGTTTCGCCGCTTCTGCCATGCACCGCCGGCTTCGCGGAGCTGCTCGCCGGCATCGTGCCGCGCGTATGCATCGACGATTATTTCCGCGGCGACGGCAGCCTCGGCAAGCGCACGGGCCGGCTCGGGCTTGCCGCGCTCTACGAGCGGCTCGGGCAGGCCGATTGGTACGGCCCGGACGCGTTTGATCGCGTCGTAGAGCAGTTCCGGCTGCATTTTCCGGAGGAGCGCATCGGGCTGAGTCAAGAGGGGTTTATGCCGTGAGGCCCCCCCTAATTCGTACGGAGTGCCCCCCTAAATCCCCCCACTGGGGGGACCCCAGGCGCTCGGGCGCCCTGGACCCGCCCGAAGGAGCGAATGCTCGCTGCTAGTTCGCGTTTGTCCGGCATCGATTTTTTGCTATTCAGGCAAAAAATTGGATGCCGGACACGCTTTACTGGGGAGCGGTGCCTTTGGAGGGGTTACGTGCCCCTTGCCCGCGTTTGTTCGGCACGATTCGGCTATCGCCGAATTGGTGCCGAACACGCTTAACTACGGATTCGGCGCATGTGGAAGCTTTCAAGCGTCTAAAATTTCCCCCGACACCAAAAACACTCCCGCGGCGGCCTTTTGTCCGCACGGGAGTGTTTTGGTTAGTAGAAGATTTCTTCGTGCACAAGCTCAATGCCTGCAAGGACAACCGATTGCTCAACGCGCTCGTAGCGGCCGTTTTTCAGGCTGTATATGTCGATTGTTTCGTTGTAGGGGTGGACGATCCAATATTCAGGTACGCCGTATTGCTCGTACAGGTTATATTTTTTTACCAAATCGCGTTCGACGTTTTTCTTGCCCGGTGAAACGATCTCCACGACGAGATCGGGGGCGCCATAAATGCCTTTGGTGGGAACGACGATATGAAGATTCTTCTGCCTAATAAAAGTGATATCCGGCATGACAAAATCTTTGTTGGAAAGATCGGCATGGAGGTATACCGCGGCGTTGGAGCCATAGGTTTTACCTAATTTACGATCGTAAACAAAGTTGGATACAATTCGACCCAAATTCATTCCGAGCGATTCATGCTCCGGGCTCCCCGGCGTCATCATGACAACTTCACCGTCCCATACCTCGAATATCTCATCTGTTTCCAATTCGTAGGCCATCGCTATCACCTCTTTCACTATTATATCATAAATTAAGCAGCACCCTCCCATTACTTCCCTACCCCTACTCCACCGAACAAAAAAAAAGACCTGCCCGCTGAGCTTGTCCGCCCTCGTACAGATCTTTTGATCGCCTATTTCGGTTTTACCAACCCATAATGGCATCAATCATCGGCTTGGTCACGCCGCCGGGATACATCACGTACAGCAGCACGTAAACAACGACACCCGTTGGAGCGGTCAGCAGCCAAATGACGGCGGTCCAGCGACCGATCCGCTTATGTTTGGCGAAGCGCTTATTAAACGCATGAAGCAATGTGACGATGCCGAACACCGCGGCCACCGTGGCCAGCACGATGTGGAAAAACAGGAAAATATGATACGCCAGCTTAATATTTTCAGGGCCTCCAAAGGAAGTATTCCCGACAAAAATCGTTCTGGACATATAAATGATGAAAAAGATCAGCGCAAACGCGGCTCCCCACAACATCAGCTTCTGATGAGTCTCCCTGTTGCCTTTAACGATATGGTACCAGCCGAAGCCGACCAGCACGGCGCTGATCACAATAAACGTCGTACTCAGAAAAGGTAGCACCTGCATTCGTATCCCACCTACGCTTTTAGTTTAAGCCTGGTTTAGCTTGCCGGAAGAAGAAACGAATGCCTCGCCCTGCTGTTCGAACAACTCTTCCTCTTCATCCTGTTTGCGCTCAAGCCGGTACCACCGGAAGAAGCAGTGAGCCAATGCCGCGACGTAGACAAACTCTTGAACGATTTTCATGATGACGCCGCCAAGCTGCTGATCGTCAATTGCCGACATGATCATCATGTCGCTCGGAACGTTGGCATACATCTCGTACATCACTTCGTCGGCAAAAATAATGAGCGCACACGCAGGCGTAAGCAAAATTCCGTTCAGGAAAATATATCCCATTTTTTTTAACCCGGACATGTTCGTGTACTCGGGCAGCGTTCCGAAGATCGGGAACCACATCTGAAAAGCAGAAATCAAAAACAGCGTATTATAGGCCAAAAGATAACCTTCGTTTTCCATCAAATAATTCATCACAACCGGGATGTGATAAAACGAAAAGACCAGGTTAAACACAAACAGCGACAGCAGCGGGTGGGTCCATACTTTCATCAGCCAATCCGCCACACGGTGACGGAATAACGGACGAAGCAGCCAGCCGGGAGTACCCATCAGCAATAAAGGCGGAGCGATCAAGTAAAGCAGCGACTGTTGAAGCATATGTGCACTGAAGCTGTAATGGTGCCCGTAATAGCTGAGAGGGCTCCCTACTGCCGCATAGATGCACAACAAACCGGTCAAAAAATAAAACTTGTGCGTCGCCGGTACCTCTGCGGACTCCGTAATGCTGTGACGCCACGAACCGACCGCCATCAAGTATAAAATAGCAATGATGACAAGAAGCAGGATCATGCCCGGACTCCATAAATCGGCCCAGGAAGCTCCGCCCGTATGATTCAGGTGCTCTGCGTGAGCCAGCTGCAACATGATATATTCCCCTTTCCTTTATAAAAATGTGACCCCGGCGAAAATCGGACTCCTGCCGTCAAATTGTGATGACTTTGTGAAAATTGGCTCATACCGATGCAAAAAGGAGGAGCTTTTCGCTGAACAAAAAGCCCCTTCCTCCAAGCCTTTTAACCAAGCCATCCGGCCTTAAAGCATTTTGACATTACCACCATAACCACCAAACGGCCATAGCCACAGCAGTGAGCGCGATAAAAAATCCTGCTGCGATGCCAATGATGGCATACCCATGCCCTTTATCCTTCATGTGCATCCAGTAGAACAATTGGAACAAAGCCTGGATGATCGCAAGACCGGTCATAAACCAGTAGATGAACGCTTTGTCCAAACCGCCGTACAATACGGCGGCAAAAGCGAGCATCGTCAGCACGATCGATACGATGTACGTTAAATAATGGTTGCGCGGGCCTTCTTCATGATGTCTCTGCCCGTCAACGCTTGTATGCTGCTGGCTCGCCATCTCAGTGCCCCACCTTCCCCATAAGATAAACAACCGTAAAGATGAACACCCATACTACGTCGATAAAGTGCCAGTACAGCCCGGCAACATAGTATTTGGGAGCGGTAACGAGAGTCAAACCTTTTTTGAAGCTTTGAATAATGAGCAGCGAAATCCATAAAACCCCGAACAAGACGTGGCCTCCGTGGAAGCCGACCAACGTATAAAAAGAAGTAGCGAAAGCGCTGCTTGTAAACTTATGTCCTTCATGCACGTACGTGATAAACTCTTCAACTTCGAGTACCAAGAAAGCGAGGCCCAGAAGCACCGTGATGATCATCCACATATTCAAGGACTTCAGATTTCCTTTGTGCAGCGCCATTGTTCCAAACACGCTGGTCAAGGAACTCGTGAGCAAAATGAATGTCGACCATGCGACCGTACCGATTTCAAACAGCTCTTGAGCTGTCGGGCCTTCCGGCACCTGATTGCGAAGTGCGATAAACGAAGCGAACAAACATCCGAACAAAACGCATTCGCCGCCAAGGAACAACCAGAAGCCGGTTACTTTGTTTTTTCCTTCAAGTGTTGCCGTCTCCGGATGATGCGGGAGCGCACCGTGATGTGCTTGTGCCATTAGGATTTAACCCCCTTGTCTTCGAGCTCCTCCGGTTCGATATGGAAACCGTGGTCGTCGTACACCGATCTCAGGAACATGGACAGGAACAATAGGGCCATGCCGCCGATCGCAACGACGTAGTGGTGATACATGAAACCGTAACCCGCGATAAAGAATCCGACCGAGAACACAAACGGCAAAATCGATGGCGACGGCATATGAATCGGGCCGATCGGCTCAGCCGGCGTCATCTCTTTGTTGCCGGCCATTTTTTCCTTGAAGAATGCATCCAGTCCGCGAACAAGCGGAGTTTGCTTAAAGTTGTATTCCGGCGGCGGCGACGGAATCGTCCACTCCAGAGTACGCGCATCCCACGGGTCGGCCGGAGCGTTTTGCGGCTTCGCCGATGTGGCGATGATGTTGATCAAGAACACGATCGTACCGAGTCCCATTCCGAAGGCGCCGATCGTACTGATAAAGTTGCCTACGTCCAGATCTTGACCCGGCAGGTAAGTAAATACCCTTCTCGGCATCCCCATAAGTCCGAGGAAGTGCTGAGGAAAGAAAGTCAGGTGGAAGCCGATAAAGAACAACCAGAAATGCCATTTGCCCAAAGTTTCGCTCAGCATGCGGCCGAACATTTTCGGCCACCAGTAGTACATACCGGCGAACAAGCCGAATACGAGACCGCCGACGATAACGTAGTGGAAGTGAGCGACAACGAAATAGGAATCGTGATATTGGAAGTCCGCTGCCGGAACCGCAAGCATTACACCTGTCGTACCGCCCATAACGAACGTCGGGATGAAGGCGCTGCCCCACAGATTCGCAGTAACGAACCGAATTTGTCCGCCCCACATCGTAAACAGCCAGTTAAAGATTTTAACCCCTGTCGGTACGGCGATCGCCATCGTGGCGATACCGAAAATCGAGTTGGCGACAGGACCGATACCGTCCGTAAACATATGGTGAACCCAAACCATGAAGCCAAGGAACCCGATCAGCGCCGTTGCAAATACCATCGAGCTGTAGCCGAACAGACGCTTGCTCGAGAACGTGCTCACCACGTCGGAGATAATGCCGAACGCCGGCAAAATCAGGATGTATACTTCGGGGTGACCGAAGATCCAGAACAAATGCTGCCAAAGCATCGGGTTACCGCCGCGGCTTACATCGAAGAACGCTCCGCCGAAGATGCGGTCGAACGTCAACTCGACAAGACCGACGGTAATGACCGGGAACGCGAACAAGATAAGTCCGGATGTGATAAAAGAAGCCCAGGTGAACATCGGCATTCTCATATATGTCATGCCCGGAGCGCGCATGTTGATGATCGTAACCAGGAAGTTGATACCGCCGATCAGCGTACCGAGACCGGCAATCTGCAGACCGATTACATAGAAGTCAACGCCATGGAACGTGCTGTTCGGATCCTGCAGCGACGCCAGCGGGGAATAAGCCGTCCAGCCCGCCGCAGGTGCGCCTCCGAGAAACCAGCTTGTATTCAGCAGCACGCCGCCGAAGAAAAAGAGCCAAAATCCCAGTGCGTTTACAAAAGGAAACGCAACGTCGCGCGCACCGATCTGAAGCGGAACAACCGCATTCATAAAAGCGAAGATCAGCGGCATCGCGGCCAGAAAAATCATCGTAGTACCGTGCATCGTTGTAAGCTGGTTAAACGTATCGCCGACGAAAATGTGCTGGTCGGGATACATCAATTGAATCCGGATCAGAATCGCTTCCAGACCGCCAAACAGGAAGAAAATCCCCCCTGCCACCAAGTACAGGATGGCGATTTTCTTATGGTCTACGGTGGTCAACCAATCCATGAGCCCGGTGTATCGTTTTACAGTGTGTGAGTGTGCCAACGTGTTTACCTCCTTTTTCCGAAATGGCCGTTACTTGAGCGTATCCAGGTATTTGATAATGGAATTGATTTGATCGTCCTTAAGCGTAGCGCCGAAAGAAGGCATTTTATTGCCCGGCTTTTGCGATTGCGGATCCTTAATCCATTTTTGCAGGCTTTCGTCCGTATGCGGCAAGATGCCGGCCACCATCGTGCGGGAAGCGAATCCGTTCAAGTTAGGTCCTGCGCCGAGCCCTGTCGGAGTTACAGCGTGACAAGCCATGCAGTTGTCCTTGAACAGCTGCTCGCCTTGCTTCGCTTCGGCAGGCACCGTGATTGGCGTTTTCATTTTGTTGACCCATTTGTCAAAGTCGGATTGTTCCATCGAGATCACTTTAAAATCCATCAAGGCGTGAGAAGCGCCGCAAAGCTCGGCACACTTGCCTTTAAACACGTCCACTTCGTCCGCTTGCAGGTAAAGCACGTTCGTGTTGCTTCCCGGGTTCGTGTCGATCTTGCCGCCCAGGGAGGGCACCCAGAACGAGTGAAGCACGTCGGCGGAAGTAAGCTCAAACGCAATTTTTTTGCCTTTCGGGATAACCAGATCCTGAGCGGTTGCGATGCCGAGATCCGGGTACTCGAATTGCCACCAGAACGCATGTGCCGTTACTTTGACATGAACGGCATCCTTGTCGTTTTTCGGGTTTTCAGACAGCTTGAATGTATAAGCAACCGTTGGAACGGCCAGCACGACAAGCAGCACGATCGGAATAACCGTCCATATAATTTCCAGTACATGACTGCCTTCGACCTGCTTCGGGACCGTGTTGTCGCCTTTCTTTTTGCGATACCGGAGCAAGACGTATATGTAGATCACGAACACGACGAGTACCACAAGAATCATGATACCCAAGGAAAGCTTCATCAAAAACAGCTGATCCCGAGCGACGGGTCCTCTCGGCTTCAAGGTGGATAGCGTATCGTCTCCACACCCTGTCAAAAGGAACATCATCACCGAAAACAGCGGGATGAAACGCCATAATTTTTGCCAACGACTCATTCTCATACCCCACCTTACAGACCTGATATTTTTCGAACAAAAAGGTCATATCTTGTCAATGAACCTAATCACCATATTAACTATAAATTCGGTCATTCCGTTTGTCAATGAATCTGGGAAAGTTCACAAATTGTTCTCAATCCCGCATTTCTGCGTGATTTTTCTCATTGCAGCGGAAAGAACCTATCAAGGTTATTTCCATATAAATGCCTTTTTATGCACCGTTTGGACAACCCCGGGCATGCATAATCCCTCTCTGAAAAAACAATCCTAACGAATAACGCGGAAAAGTTCACGTCAGCGCCTGTCTAAAAGGAGGGTCCTTATGCGTTTCACTCAAAGCGGATTGCGCTTAGCGACTGCCGGATTATGTCTCGCCATGCTCGCCGCATTGTCTGGCTGCTTCCCGACCAAAGACGGTCTGAGCGCCGATAATTACGGCAGCAAAAAAGACGATACCGTCCAAAATTCCTCCCGGGCTTACCAAACCCAGCAGCAATATTCCCCGGTCATTCATAACTACAGCAAGCTGGAGATGAGCCAGTTTTTGTCCGATCAGGTTCAAGCCTTAAACGGCGTCAATTCCAGCATCGTCATGCTGGCGGACAACATTGCCTTCGTCGCGCTGATGATCGACGATACGGCCAGCGGAACTTACGGCTACACCCCCAAAAACCCCGCATCAGGGAAGCAGGGCGGATACTCGGGTGAAACGAACAACGCCGGTATCGTCAGAGGGCTGTACAATGCAAACGATCCGCTAAGGGACAGCTACGATCCGAACCAGATCAATCCCGGCGCGAACAGCTACGAAACGGTGCAGCACCACGAATTTTTGACACATAACTTCAAGCAAAAAATAGCCGAGAAAATCCGCTCGGCACAGCCGACCGTCCATGACGTGTATATTTCGGCCAACCGCGATTTCCTTAACCAGATGACGAGATATGCGCAGGAAGCATGGAAAGGCAATTCACTGCAGGGTTATTTGCCGGAGTTTAATGCGACGGTGACGAAAATTTTCGGAACGGCGCCGACCATACCGGAAAACGAGCACTAGGTTTTGCGGCTTGGCCTAACGGCTTAAGCCGAACGACGCAGGCGTACGGAGATCGGACCCGGTCCCTCGCGCCTGTCTTTTTTTCGCGCGATCCTGTAAAATGAAAGTTACCTTCAGTCAGAAAGATCAAACATGGGAGCTATATAATATGAAGCAAAAATTTTTATCGCTCGGCATTCGCACCGCTTTCGCGCAGACGCTGCAGGCCGAAGGCATCACGGAGCCGACGCCTGTTCAAGAGCAGGCTATTCCGGTCATCATGGGCAATCATGACGTTATCGTTCAAGCGCAGACGGGCACTGGCAAAACGCTTGCGTTTTTGCTGCCGATTCTTGAACGAATCGACGTTGCGCGTCCGGACGTGCAAGCGCTGATTTTGACACCGACAAGGGAGCTTGCCATTCAAATTACGGACGAATTGAAAAAGCTGGCCCCTGTCGCGGGTGCCGGGGTGCTTGCCGCGTACGGAGGCCAGGATGTCGAGCGGCAAATCCGCAAGCTGGCCGGCGCCATACATATCGTGGTCGGCACGCCCGGGAGAGTGCTTGACCATCTGAAAAGAGGCTCCGTCCATTTCGGCAAGCTGTCGGCCCTTGTGCTCGACGAGGCGGATCAAATGCTGCACATGGGTTTTATGGCCGAAGTCGAACAAATCATCGGAACAACGTCCGGACGCAGGCAGACGATGCTGTTCTCCGCCACAATGCCGGCCGGGGTACGCAATCTGGCCAAGCGGTACATGAAGCAGCCGCGGGAGATTTTGATTCCCGGGACACGCGTCACGCTGGAGGAAATCGAGCAGATGGTCGTGCGCACGCCCGAGGCGGCCAAAACCGAAGCGCTCTGCGGGCTTATCGAGCGGCACAATCCGTTTTTGGCTCTGGTGTTTTGCCGCACCCGTGCGGAAGCGGCCGCTTTAACCGGCACCTTGATCCGTCGCGGCTTCGAAGCGGATGAACTGCACGGCGACCTGACGCAGGCGAAACGCGAGCAGGTGATGAAGCGGTTCCGCGACGCGAAAATCCAACTGCTCGTCGCCACCGATATCGCGGCGCGCGGGCTCGACGTGGAAGGCATTACCCACGTGTACAGCTACGACATTCCGCACGATGCGGAAACTTACATTCATCGGATCGGGCGTACCGGCAGGGCCGGCGAGACCGGCGTTGCCGTCACTTTGATGTCGGACCGCGAACAGCGGTATTTGGACTTGATTGAAAAAGGCATCAAAATGAAGCTGAACAAAGTCCGCTGGAACGGGGAGGACGCTCCGGCGGAGCCGGATCGGGAGCGCGGCAGGCAGCCGGGCGGAGGTGTCCGGACGGGCGCCCGCGACGCGGCTGGCGCGCGCGGGCGCAATGGGCACGGCCGGCGCGGAGCAGCGCGGTTCGATGGCGCGGGACGCGGGGCCGGCGCAGCAGCGCGGGATGCGCGCGCAGGACGCGGAGGCGGCGCGGCAGCGCGGGATGCACGCGCAGGACGCGGCAACGGCGCGGCAGCGCGGGATGCACGCGCAGGACGCGGCAACGGCGCAGCAGCGCGGGATGCACGCGCGGGACGCGACAACGGCGCAGCAGCGCGGGATGCACGCGCGGGACGCGGCAACGGCGCAGGCCGGGGCGGAGCAGCCAAACCCGAGCGGGGCCGGGGACGGAGAAGGTAAGTTTGCCGCCGAAGGGCGCAATTGCCGCTTGCGATCGCTGCGGTACGGGGCGATCCTTCGGCTTCTTTTGGAAGCAAAAACGCTGTAAGCCCAGTTGCTTGTATTATCCGAGGCTTTTCATCCGCAATAAGTAAAAATAAGCGTAAAAAATGGCATTATCGCAGCCGATTCTTTGAGAAATGATGTTTTCCCGCGGTAATTAAACAAGCAATTGGGATTATGCCGCCGCTCAAAGTAGAAACGGTAAAAAATAATCCCATTTTTTACGATTATTATCGTTATAATGACGGGTGTTAGCTGCGCGAAGGGTTCGTCCCTTTTTATACAAAAGCTTATCTTTACCTCTTCCGGCAAACCATGTAAAATACTTCATATAGGCTCCGGACACAGCACGCCTGTTCGATTTTTTCACTTTTGGTTACGCTTACCTCTTTTCCGGACCTATGTGAACTTTCCCGCTCCGCCGCCCCTTGATTTTTCTCGTCATCCAACCGCTGTTTCGGTCACAGGTCGCATGTTATCCGGCATTCCAAAATCCTTATTCAACCATAGGAGGGATTCGATGTACGAGCTGAAGGACAAAGAGACTATATTTGTTTTTACCGGTCCGAACGGGGCCGGCCGCAGAACTGTCGCCGATATGGCAGGAAATACGTTAGGCGTTAAACAGGTACTCTCGTATACGACCAGACCTCCCCGTCCGGCTGAAGTGAATGGGCAGGATTATCATTTCATCTCCGGCGAACAGTTCGTGGAAGCAGTGCGCCGGAACGAATTTTTGGAAGTGATCGAAATCGACGGCTACATGTACGGCATCAAGGACAAAGACGTGGAAGACATGCTTAGGGAAAACGGCGCGGTTTACCTTGTGCTCAATCGGCACGGCGCCGATATTTTGAAACGCCTGTATGGCGACAACGTCGTGCGCATCTGCGTATACGCCGATCGCGAAACGATCCTGGAAAGGCAGAAGGAACGCGGAGACTCTGCGCTGATGATCGAGAGGTACATGTCTCATTTTGACGAGGAGATGGCTTATCGTGCCGAATGCGAGCATGCCTTTGAAAATATCGATCTTGCGCATACGATTTTTGATTTGACGAAAACGTTGGACAGCTATTTGAACCGCAATCTGCTTGATCTGGATTAAAACGCTTGTAGCTGCCGTAGGACACATATTGGACATACAAATCAAACAACCAGCGGAGGAAGAGGCTGGTTGTTTTTCATTTATAGAGCCAAAGGCTTCGCTCCTTTGTTAAGCGATGCCGGGAAATGGTAAAATGAAATAATAACCGCTGATCCGCCTGCCGATTGTATGCGGTTCGCGGTTTTCAGGCAATCCCAGAAGCAATCGCCGAGGAGGGTACCACCATGCACATCCTTTCGATAGAACCGACGCCCAGTCCGAATACGATGAAAGTCAACGTCGACGAAAAGCTGCCGGACGGCATGCGGGCCACCTATACGCCGGAGACGGCGGCAGCCGCGCCGGAGTCGATCCGGCGGCTGCTGGCTATTTCCGGCGTGAAGAGCATTTACCGCGCCGCCGATTTCATCGCCGTAGACCGGGAGCCGAAGGGCGACTGGCAGGCGATTCTTGCCCAGGTGCGCGAAGCGCTGGGCGGAGATGCTGCGGCGGACGGGGAGGCCGCCCCGCCTGCCGCAGCGTCTGAAGCAGCGCCTTACGGCGAAGTAAAGGTGCTGCTTCAGACGTTCCGCGGCATCCCGCTTCAGGTGCGGGTGAACGCGGGCACCGAGCAGCTCCGCGCGGCGCTGCCGGAGCGCTTCAACGAGGCGGCGGTCCGGGCTGCAGCGGCCGCGCCGAATTTGATCAAGGAGCGCCAGCTCGAGGAGCTCGGCGTCCGCTATGGAGAGCTGCGCGACGTGCTGGACGCCGTCGTGCAGGAAATCGACGCCGCGTACGACGAGCCGCGGCTGGAAGAGCTCGTCCGGGCGGCCATGGCAATGGCGCCCGGGGAGCCGGCGGCTGCGCCGCCCGAGCGGCGCGAGCTGTCCGCGGACGAAGTCGCGGCCCGCTTCGCGAGCGGCGATTGGAAGGTGCGCTATGCGGCACTGCAGCAAATGCGGCCGAGCGCGGATAAACTGCCGCTGCTGGCCAAAGCTGTCGCCGACGAGAACGTGTCCGTTCGGCGGCTGGCGACGGTGTACCTCGGGGACTTAAAGTCCCCCGAGGCGCTGCCCTACCTGTACCGCGCCCTCGAGGACGAGTCGGTAGCGGTACGGCGAACCGCCGGCGATACGTTGTCCGATCTCGGCGACCCGGCGGCCATCCCCGCGATGATCCGCGCGCTCGCCGACCGCAGCAAAATTGTGCGCTGGCGCGCCGCACGCTTCTTGTACGAGGTCGGCGACGAAAGCGCCGTCCCCGCCCTGCGGGCCGCCGAGGACGATCCGGAATTTGAAGTGCGCATGCAGGTGAAAATGGCGCTGGAACGCATCGAAGGCGGCCATGAAGCCGAAGGTTCGGTATGGCAGCAAATGACCCGGCGCGACCGCTCGAAGTGAAGGCGCGTGTGTGGCGTTAAAGGCAAAACGAAAAATCGGTCTTTCCGGGACGCGCCCAGCCAAGCTGGGCGCGTCCTCGCTTCACGGCCGTTATTTAAACAAATTTTCCTTTTTTCGAATAAAGGTACTGGCGTTCGCTAAACTCGGAAAAACGAGCAGTTCGGCCCGACTTCCCTCTACCTGCCCGGCGATCCGATCCGCGCCTCCCGTTCCGGAAGCGCCGGCTTGTCATGTGCATCCCGCAGCGTCTCCCCCACTGCGAGCACCTTCAAGCACTCACCGGCTAGTCCGCGGCGGTTCCATTCGGCGTAAAGCCGGTCGAGCGCTTCCTTCGGCGTATCGTCCGCCAGCCGAAAAGCGCCGTAATGCATCGGAATCATGACGCCGCCGCGGACATCGATAAACGCCTGTACCGCTTCTTCCGGATTTACGTGCTGCTTCGACATAAACCACTCCGGCTCATAAGCCCCTATCGGCATCAGTACATAGCGGGGAGAGAATTTTTCGCCGATCAGCCCGAAGCCCCGAAAATAACCGCTGTCTCCGGCAAAATAAATCGAATCGTCGCTTTCCGCGTTTATGATCATCCACCCGCCCCAATGGGAGCGGTTCGTATCCCAAAGCGTCCTCCGCGTCCAGTGCTGGGCCGGAACAAAATGAAACTCCACCGCCCCTATCCGCATGGAGGCCCACCACTCCAACTCGGCGATCCGGCCGAAGCCCTTCTTCCGCAGCACCTCCGCCAGCCCCGATGGGACAAGCAGCATCGGCTCCGAAATCGATCTCTTACGCAGCTTATGCAAAGTGGGCAAGTCCATGTGGTCGTAATGCCCATGCGATAGCAAGATGATATCGATCTCCGGAAGCTCTTCCAAAGCAAGTCCCGGCGGGGCCAACCTTCCGGCAAATCCCATCCGCTGCGCCCATACCGGATCGGTCAATATATTGAGCCCACCGATTTGCAGCAAAAAGCTGGAATGTCCGATCCACGTCAGCGACGTTTCGGTACGGTTGCTTTGCAGCCACCCGGTCTGCTTATGTTCGCAAAGAGGCACTTGAAAGGAAAGATCCTTCTGTTTGGCCCTTCTTTCCTTTTGCCAAGCGATCAACTCGCTGAAAGACTTTAAAGTCGATACATCATCCAAATTGCTGTACGTACGCCGCAACCTGACCCTCTCCTTCCGATGCGCCATGCTCTTTATATCTGTTATGTCCCTACGCATCCGCGCTGAAAACGTTCCAACTATTTTAGAGAGGTAAGCGAAGAACAAAAAGGAGCAGGAGTTTTCACACGACGATTCCCCGTCCCGCGCCCCCTGCTCCTAAACTCCACACACTCACTGCGCCATTCCGATGCCCGTATCGGCGCTGCTTGTCTGCAGCTGATACATCCGGTAATAGCGGCCCTGCAGTTTCATCAGCTCGTCGTGGCTGCCCCGCTCGACTTCTCCGCGGTGCAGCACGAGGATTTGATCCGCCTCGCGGATCGTCGACAGCCGGTGGGCGATCATAAACGTCGTGCGGCCTCGGCTTACGACGCGCAGCGCCTGCTGAATCAGCCCCTCGGTCTCGCTGTCGATGCTGGCGGTCGCTTCGTCGAGGATGAGAATCGCCGGATCGTAGGCGAGCGCCCGCGCGAAAGAAATGAGCTGGCGCTGGCCGGCCGACAAAGTGCTGCCGCGCTCCACCACCGGCTCGTCATAGCCGCCGGGAAGCTGCTCGATAAAGCCGGCCGCTCCGACATCCTTCAAGGCTCGCTTCACCCGATCCAGATCGATCCTCTTGTCGTACAGGCTGACGTTGAATTTGATGTCCCCCGCAAACAGAAACGGGTCCTGCAGCACGATCCCCATATGCTTGCGCAGCGCCTGCTTCGACATCCCCGCTATGCTTTGCCCGTCGATCGAGATCGTCCCCCGCGTCGGTTCGTAAAAGCCGAGCAGCAGGTTCATGATCGAGCTCTTCCCGGAGCCCGTGTGGCCGACGAGTGCGACCGTTTCGCCCGGCTTCGCCTCGAACGAAATGTTTTTCAGCACGTAATCGTCATCTTTATAAGCGAACGAGACATTGTCGAATTTAACGTATCCTTTCGGTCTTGCCGTCCCGTCCGCACATTCGACCTCGGCTCCTTCCATGTCGAGGATGCCGAATACTTTTTCTGCGGAAACGAAAGCGCGCTGCGCGTTGGTCAACTGGTCGAAGATCCCGATAATCGGCTGGAAGAAACGGCCCAAATAATCGATAAACGCATAAAAGACCCCGAACGAAATGGCCGAATGCAGCGATTGATTGCCGAAATACCAGATGACCGAAGCGACGAACAGCGCGCTGACGAGTCCCGAAAAATTTCGCGAAGACAAGGAAAATACCCGAAACTGCTTGACGTTGTTCACATAGCGGTCTTCGTTGAGCGCTTCGAACTCCTTGATGCGGTCGTTCTCGCGGCGAAACGCCTGAATCATCGGCATGACGCCGATCGACTCGTTCAGCATCGCATTCATATCGCTGAGCCTCGCCCGCATGACCGAAATGTATTTTTTCGAAAACTTCAAATGAACCCACATCACCGCCGCGAACAGCGGAATCATCACGAGCGTGACAAGCGCAAGCCGCATGTCCAGCAGGAACAACGCGATGTAAATGCCGGCAATATTGATCGAGCTGACGACAAACGTCGCCATGAAGCTGATGAACAAATCGCGGATCGCTTCCGTATCGTTGGCGATACGCGAGACGACCTGACCGATCGGTGTATTATCGAAATATCTGACCGGAATACGCTGAATATGCCGCATAAGGTCCATTCTCATCCGCTGGATGATGCGGTGCGCCGTCGACTGCAGCAAAAATCCCTGCACGAAATGCAGACAGCCCGCAACCAACAGCAGCCCGACAAACAAAGCGAGCCAGCGTATAACCGGCATCACATCGTGGCGGTAAAAGTTCGCTACGTCCGCAGGCGCCAGCTGTACCGCCGAATATACCGCGTTTTCCTTGCCGTTTGAAATTTGCAGCCGGGCTTTGGAAGCGTCCGGCCCGGCCGGAAGCAGCGACCAGTTCCCCTCGATGCGAACCGCTTCGCCGATCAAATACATATGCCGCTCCACCTGCATGATGCGCACTTCCTTGCCGCCGGACGCGGCCAAATCCCGCCCATCCGCCCAGTCGCGGCGGACATAGGATTTGCCCGCGTAATCGACGCGCTGCAAATCGGACGGTACCTTCGCCGGCTCCCATTCATACCAGGGCAGCTGAATGCTGCCGATATGCCGGTCGATGATCAGCTTGCCGATGTACGGTCCGGCAAGTTCCGCGCTCACCGCGCAGACGAGCACCAGCAGCGCGAAAACGATGCGGTACTTGTACAGCAGCGCGTATTCGGCGAGCCTGCGCAGCACGTTCTTTTGACCTTCCATAGTTTCCCTCCTCTTCCCTAAAACTGAACGTACATCCGGCTATTCGAGCAAGCTCGCTTCCATCTGCTGGCGCTCAAATTGCTCCTTGTACCAGCCGCCTTTCATCATGAGCTGCTCATGAGTCCCCTCTTCGACCACCCGCCCTTCGCCCAACACCAATATCCAATTGGCATGCTGCACGGCGGACAATCGGTGCGTGGCGATGAACGTCGTTCTGCCGGCACGTTCTTTGCGGATATTGTGCAAAATGAAGCTTTCCGTTTTCGCATCGACCGCAGACAGCGAATCGTCGAGAATGAGAACCTCCGGATCAGCCAGCAGCGCCCGCGCGATGCCGACGCGCTGCTTTTGCCCGCCGGACAGCATGACGCCGTTTTCGCCGATCAGCGTATCCCAGCCGTCCGGCATCTGCTCCACATCTCCGGCGAAACATGCCATTTCCAACACATGGCGGATTTCCGCGTCCGTCGCATCCGGCTTGCCGACAGCGATGTTTTCACGGATCGTCTTGGAGAGCAGCAAATGCTCCTGCGGCACATAGCCGATCCAGCCGCGCACGCGGCCAAGCTCAATCCGCTCAATCGGCACGTTCGCAATCCACAGGCGGTTCGGGTCGATCGGATATTGGCGGAGAAGCTGCTTCAGCAGCGTGCTTTTGCCGCTCCCGGTGCGGCCCACAAGCCCGAGCGTCTCCCCGCGCTCGAGGCGGAACGAGACGTCCTTCAGACTGTCGGCCGCGGCTCCCGGATAACGGAACGAAAGGCCGGTCGCTTCGATACGGTAAGGCTTCTCCACGTGCACCGTCTCCTCCGCATCCGTCACATCCGGCTGCTGCGAGAAGCTTTTCATCAGCCGATCCGCCGAGGCGCTCCCCCGCTGCAGCACATTGATGAACTCGCCGAACGCGATCATCGGCCAAATGAGCATGCCCAAATAAATGTTAAACGACACGAGCTGCCCGAGCGTAATTTGATCATGGAAAACGAGATAAGCGCCGTAGCCGTTGCCGATCGCCATGCTCAACCCTACAATCGATGAAATGAGCGGATGGAACATCGCGTTGATCGCCGCGACGCGGATGTTTTTTTCCATCACATCCTTCGTCACCCGGTCGAACGCTTCGATATCGTGCTCCTCCTGCACGTACGAACGAACGACGCGCAGCCCGGAAATCGACTCGAGCGCCTGGTCGTTCATTTTGCCGAAAGCGGTTTGCGCCGCGACAAACCGCGTCCGCATCCGCTTGCCGAGCACGCTGATCGACAAGGCGACAAAGGGCATCGGCACGAGCGCCGCCAGCATCAGCTTGAAGCTGATCGTCGATACCATCGTGACGATGACGACGGAAGCGCCGACGACCGTGTTCACGAGCGTCATCACGCCGTAGCCTGCCGTTTGTCCGACGGCCAGCACATCGTTCGTCGCCAGCGCCATCAGCTCTCCCGTGCTGTTGCGCTGGAAAAAGGTCGGCGTCATCCGCGTCCAGTGGCGCAGCAGGCGGCTGCGCATCATTTTTTCCAGCAATATGGCGTTGCCGAACAAGGTGGTGATCCAGATGTAAATCATCGCGTACAAAAACAGGGCCAACACGACGAGCAGCAGCACCGTACCGCGCAGGCCGTCTGCCGTGAGCGTCCCGGTCCGGATCTGGTCGATGGTGGAGCCGATCATTTTCGGCGGGACGATGCTGAGCAGACTTACTATCGTCATCAGCACGATCGCAACCGCATACTGCCGCCACCTCTGCGCGAAAAACCAGCGCATTTGCAGAACAAACGACATACCTTCACTTCCTTTATCCTTTTTTCCAAAAAAGATGAATCCATTATACGCATGCCGGACGAATACGATGTAGAGAAAAATCAATTATAGACTTTTTATAAGGCAAGGTATATTTTACCATCGGTCCATGCTGTTGGCAAACAAATGTTCGTTTGTTTTTCAAAAAAATATCCGCTCGGCATAAAACTCTCTCACTTCGCATGTAAAAAGCGCGTTCCAGGGAATAATAACGTCCGATCTCATATAAAGGAGGCCACCATCCATGTCCAACAATAAAAATATGAACCCGTTCTCCGGAGAGGAAGTCGAAACGGACGGGGTTTACGCGAACGAAGTCGGGCGCGAGGAAACGCTCAAGCGCGGCGATGTGTTCCCTTCCGATCTGACGCTCGGTAAAACCGAATGGGAGCTCGTCAGCCTGCCGCTCGAAAGCCAGGAGGCCGAGCTTTACCAGAACGAAGCCGCCGAAAACAAGCAGCTCCGCAAGCATCTCGACATCGGCACCCGCTCCCCGCGGAACCGGTAAAAAACAGACTATTGCCGGCATAAACAAAAAGCGGTATCCTCCGCTCGTGAGGAGGATGCCGTTTGCCTGAATACGGCGTGCCATCCGGCCTGAAGATAACCCAGCATGCCAAAAAAGAGACGTTCGTTGCTGAACGTCTCTTTGATTTCCATCTTATTTATTCAATATTAGGATAAGTGCTTTTCAAACCATGCGAGCGAATCCCGCATCGCTTTTTCCGGGTCCAAAATATACCTTCTATCCAGCAACTCCAAGCCCAGATATCCCTTATAATCGATATCGTTCAGCGCCTTTAACGCCCCGGCCATATCGAGTTTGCCTTCTCCGGGAACCAAATGCCCACCGGGATTACCGTCTACAAAATGGACATGATTTAAATCGTTTCCGAGTTCCCTGATGAAGTCATGGATCGTATCCTTTCCTGTCGTGGCCATGACATCCGTATCCGCCAAACCTTTCAAATACGGACTCCCGACCTCTTTGATCATCCTGGAAATGTGCTCGGCCCGGTTAAATACATGCGTCGTAAAGCTGGTAAACGCCTCTACGGGAAGGTAAACCCCTTCTTTCTCCGCCGTTTTGCAAATTTCTCCCAAAGATTCCCGGCACCATTTCCACGTTTCCATCTCATCGGCGTCCAAATAGGCGATTCCCGTGGTCACCAGCATTCTGTCGCATTCCAAAAGCGACGCGGCTTTAATATGCCGGCAAAAAAACTCGACGCTTTGCTTGCGGTATTCCGGATCGGGATGGCTGATGCTGATCGGATACACATACTGCTCGGGTGTCAGGCAGATGACCTTTAAGCCTCGTTCTTTGATTTTTTTATTTAACTGCTTGATATCTTCCATCGTAAAGTAGTCCAAATGAAAATGCGGTCCCGAAGCCCACAATTCAATATTTTGGAACCCCAACCTAGCAACGGAATCCAAAAAATAATCCAGGGAATACCTTTTGTAATGATAGTTCGCGGCGGCCACTTGCGAGAGTTGCAGCATAGTCCGAATTCCTCCTAATTTATATTGTTCTCTAAATCAAAAAACTTCCAATTAACGTAGCAACAATGACGGAGATCACGCTATTTATGAGTCCCGGTATCAAAAAGCTGTGATTGAGCACAAACCTGCCGATTTTGGTCGTACCGGCGGTATCAAAAGAGATGGCGGCAAGGCACTGCGACGCGACCGGCAAAAAGTAGTTGGCATTGACGGCCATCCACGCTCCGATGATGATGTACGGCGGCAAATGAAGAGCGATGGCAATCGGGACCATAATCAACGTCGTGGCTCCTTGGCTTGTCGTTAAAGCGGCTACGATAAACATGATTACGGCAAGCGTCCATGGGTGACTATTGACGATCGTGGCGACATGTCCTTGAATAAAAGCGGTTTGTCCGTTGATAAAGGTACCGCTCATCCACGCGAGCCCGAAAGCGCAAACCATCGCCAGCGCCCCCGCCCTGAATATCGGACCGTTAAGAATCGTTTCGATCGCCGGTCGGCCAAAGATAATGATGAGCGTGGCGCAAACCAGCATAATAATCTCAATCGTATACGGCATGGATAACATGGCAGCCTGACCTCCCTGCATCCAGGTCGGTCGCAGGTTCGTAAACATGCCCATAATGACGATCGACAACACGCCAAGCAAAAAGAGCGCAACCGAAGCTTTCGCTCCTTTGGAAACCGCTTGTTTCTCCGCCTTCTGTTCCGGCTTAACGATCAATCCTTCCGCCAGCCTCCGCAAATATTCCGGATCTTCCTCCAACTCCTTCCCCTTGCGTATCGTCAACACCGCACTTATAATAACGCCAACAAGCGTAGCGGGTATTGCAATGGTCAAAATGGATCCCAAACCCACTCCAAGGGGGGCCATAAATCCGATCATAGCTGCGGTAGCCGCCGATACCGGCGAGCAGGTAATCGCCTGCTGGGAGGCGATAATACTGTTTGAAATGGGTCTTTCCGGCCTGATTTTATTATCGAGGGCAAGTTCATTAATAATCGGCAATAAACTATAGACGACATGTCCCGTCCCCGACAAAAAAGTAAACAACCAGGAGATGATCGGAGCTATGATCGTAATATTTTTAGGCGACTTACTTAGCATTTTTTCCGCAAGATGGACTAGAAAGTTGAGTCCGCCCGAAGACTGCAGAGCGGAAGCCGCCAAAACGACCGCTAAAATAATCAACATAACATCGATGGGGGGAGCCGCCGGTTGGACGCGAAAGATAAAAACAAAGATCGCCACACCGACGCCGCCGAGCAACCCCATAAAAACATCGCCTTTTCTGGCTCCAAAAAATATAAGCAAGATGATGATGAACAGCTGAAACCAAAACATGAAGGCTCACCCTCCTTATATGATTTTACCGGCTTGCTTAATCTGAGACTATTTGAATACGCTTACAAAACGCCGATTTCAGGTTTCTCTTTTTGAGTCGGAGGGTGGCTTTGTATGATTGCCGTTTCATGGCCAAAAGCGCCGTTGATTCGGCATATATCCATTTCCTTCCCATTGTATGATACATTTGGTTTAGCTTCATTCCCCACCATCGTCTTATATCGGAATGTCTTGATGTGATAATAACACATAATAATACATTATACAACAATACTTTACAGACTTATTTATGTTCACAGCCCGTACATCTTGTTATATTATAGAGGTACGGAAATAAAACAATATAATACAAGGATTTTTTGGAGGTGAAACCATGGTCGATCATACGGAATCCGCGCCATTATATAAACAGCTGCAAGATAAAATTTTGGACTCCATCCATAACGGCACACTGAAGCCAGGAGACAAGCTCCCTACGGAATTGGAGTTAAGCGAAAGCAACAATGTCAGCCGGGTCACGGTCCGCTCCGCTCTTGATTCGCTTACCTCTGAAGGATATTTGGTCCGGGTCCCGGGAAAAGGCACTTTTATTAAGAAAGATAAGATCAGGAAAAATGTTACGGAGACGATTGGGTTCAGCGACACTTGCAAACTGCAAAACAAGGTCCCTGGCGCCAAGGTCATCAAATGCGTGATTGAAGAGGCCACCGCTTCAGACCAGGAGCATCTGGGTTTACAACCCGGGGATAAAATCATTAACATCGAAAGAATCAGATATGCCGACAATGTCCCGGTATCTGTGGAATATACCCGTCTTCCTTCTTCCTTTTCTTTTTTGCTGCAGGAAGATTTAAATCATAAATCGCTTTACGAAATTTTAAAAAACAAACACAAAATCACATTTGGCATATCCAGAAAATATATCGTGATGGAATACGCTTCTTTCGATGTGGCCACCTATTTAAATATCGAGGAAGGTCATCCTCTGCTGTGTATCCGAAGTACCGTCAGCAGCCCGGACGGTAAAAAAATCCACCGCTCCAAGCAGTTGATATTAGGGGACAGGTTTGAGCTGATTGTTTAATAAGAAAAGCTCCTTGGCTGGTTAACAACAAAAACAGCATCCTTCCGGCCAGGGAGGATGCTGTTCGCCGTTTCATACCCTATTGCGGAAGCCTTCGCCGCAGCATACTATTGCCGCATGTCACACTCCGGCCAGCGCCTCTCTGTCAGCCGCTTGCGGTGGCTGCTCCAGCCAACCGTTAGCGATCATGATGTTCGCCCCGTCTTCTGCATAACTCAGCACATCCGCCAAAAAACGGGCATAAGAGGCGGACAAATCGGCTCTCATGGAGGTGCCCAGCGAATCTCCGATGTCCCCGATTCCGATCGTGTTAAGACCGCATACATGAAACAGCATCAATTTGTCCGAGAAAGGCGGCTCCGTCGAAGCGGTCACGTCACCGTCCCAAGTCATCGGAGCAGGCAGCCGGTTTTCAGCCAAAAACCGGTGCAATATTTCCATCTCTTTGTTCGCCAGCTCAATTCCCTTTGCCAGATATTGACGGACTTCGGCCGACCTGGCGACTTGACTGAATCCCGTGAGCAAGGCGCTGCCCATCCCGTTCGTCTGCATATTTCCATAAATGTTGGCAATTTCGATAGCGGTAAGCGGTCTGTCCTTTTCCTTCAGCAAATTGGACAGAAAACTCATCTTCCGCACAAAATCGACTTTTTGCGGAACGGGAATATAAGGCGCTCTAATATATAACCCTTTGGATAAAAGCATACCCGTCGCTTTATTGCACAGCTCCGCCGAATCCGTAAGGGCCATATTATAAAACCTGATCACATCATCGCGGGCGGCAAGGCTGAGTCCGAGGCTGTTCGCTTTCAACCCCGCCCTGGACATCTGCTTCAAATACTGAAGAAAAAACGTATCCGAGTACAATCTCGGGCAGTTCGGATTCACGTCTTCATCCGTAAATCCTTGCGGGACTGCGGCATTTTCGCTTTCCATGATTTTCTTAACCGTTTGAATATGCTTCTGGGCGACGCTCAGCGCGTAGTCGATGACAGGCTTGATTTCGGAATCTTCGACTTTTTGCGCAAAATATTTCAAAATGCAAACCGCCATCGTATCGTTCGTATATGAAATCCATAAATGGGCGATTTCCGCTGAAGTAAGCCGATTGTTATGTTCAGCTTCCATATGTACCTCCGGTAGTTCATGCTTGTCAAGCAAAGTATTCCCACCGGCTCCCCGGCGTATCCGGCCCCGTGGAAAAAAGCAAAAGACTCTCCGTCGGAGAGTCTGATTTCAGGGAAACAACTAAAAGTTACTTCCTCCCGTAATCCGCCTTGATTTCGCCCCACTTCCGCGTATCCCACTTCAGCACCTTGTTCGGATACGAGTTCGTTTGCAGCCATTGGACCGCCCTGTCGACGAGGGACCAAATTTGCTCTGTGGAGGCGTCGCGCACAAGCGTGCTGGCGACCGCTTTGTTTTTCACCCAGCTCAGCGCGGTGCGGGAATCGCTGTACACGGTCATGGAGCTGCCTTTTTTCTTGAGGTAGGCCAGCGCATGCACAATAGCCAGGAACTCGCCCATGTTGTTCGTTCCTTTCGGGATCGGATCGTGGGAAAAAAGCACCTCTCCCGTGCGCGTGCACACTCCCTTGTACTCCACAATGCCCGGGTTGCCGCTGCAGCCGACGTCGACGGAGATGCTGTCAAGCTCCACTTCCTGCGGCTCGCTTTCCGCCGAGGAAGCTTTCCTCCTGAGGCCGGCGCCGCCGGAACCCGGTTTTGCTGCGGTTTGAGCTGCAGCGAACGCCGCCTTCCAGCCCTTGGCATACATCGCCTTGGCTTCCGCTTCGCTTTCGAAAGATTTGAATTTCGCCTGCGGGTATCCGTTCGTTTGCGCCTGGCACTCCGCCCATGTCGTATAAATGCCCGGCCGCCTGCCTTCCCAGACGACGTAATATTTCGATTTGGCCACGATTTACGTCAACTTCCTTCCGCTTTCGCTTTTTTGAAAAAATCGATCAGCACCGCTCCGTATTTCATGAACTTCGCTTCCCCGATTCCCTTGATCTTCAGCATCGCGGCCGGATTCGTCGGTCGTACGTCCGCCAGCTCGCGCAGTGTGCTGTCGGAGAATACGACGTACGGCGGCACCTTCTCGCGCCGCGCGATGTCGAGCCGCAGCTGCCGCAGTTCTTCGAACATGCCGTCCTGCGCGGCCGGACGCTCTTCCACGCGACGCACCCGCTGCACGACCTTCGCCTGCCCGGTCAGCACGTCCATCGCCGCCTGCGTCAGCTTCAGCACCGGGTACTGGCCGTCGGTCAGCGCCAGGTACCCTTCGGCGGCGAGCATATTGATCATATCCGCGATGTCCTTTTCCGTGTACTGCTTCATCAAGCCGTACGTCGGCAGGCTGTCGAAACCGAGCTCCAGCACGCGTTTGTTCTTCGACCCTTTCAGCACCGAGGCGACCGTCGTCACCCCGAACCGCTCCCGCATCCGGCGGACGCAGGAGAAAATCATTTGTGCCGCCACCGTAATGTCGGTCAGCTCCGTGTCGCCGCTGCAGTTGCTGCATTTGCCGCACTCCTCTTCGGACATGTCGCCGAAGTAGCGGACGATGTATTTTTGCAGGCACATCGTCGTGTGACAGTAATCGATCATCTGGCGCAGCTTGCGCTGCTCATGCGTCTTCCGCTCGGGGTCCAGCGTCGACTGCTCGATGAGAAACTTCTGAATATGAATATCCTGCGGGCTGAACAGCAATATGCAGTCGCTCGGCTCGCCGTCCCGCCCGGCGCGCCCCGCTTCCTGGTAATAAGCCTCCATATTTTTCGGCATATTAAAATGAATCACATACCGCACGTTCGACTTGTCGATCCCCATTCCGAACGCGTTGCTTGCGACCATCACCTGCACCTCGTCGTACAGGAACGCATCCTGGCTTTCCTTGCGCTCCTTGTCCGTCATGCCGGCGTGGTAGCGTCCGACGGAGATGCGCTTTTTGCGCAGCAGCTCGTACAGCCCGTCGACCTCCTTGCGCGTGGCGGCATAAATGATGCCGGCCTCGCCCTTGCGCGCGCCGATGTAGCCGGTGACGAAATCGCGTTTGTTCTCGCCCTTCACGATGCCGAACGTCAGGTTGGCCCGGCCGAAGCCGGTCATAAATTGGTTCGGCTCGTGCAGCCGCAGCAGCTCGACGATGTCGCGGCTCACCTCGGGCGTCGCCGTTGCCGTAAATGCGGCCACGATCGGCCGCTTCGGCAACTGGCGGATGAACTGGTGAATCGCCAGATAGCTCTGGCGGAAATCATGCCCCCACTGCGATACGCAGTGAGCCTCGTCGATCGCGACGAGCGGAATTTCGAGCTCGCCCATCAGCTCGAGAAAGCGCTCCGTCTCGAGCCGCTCCGGCGCGATGTACAGCAGCTTGTATTCGCCGCGCGCCGCCTTGCGGATACGGGTTTCCGCCTGCGCATACGTCAGCGAGCTGTTGATGTAAGCGGCCGGGATGCCGTAGCTTTCCAGCCCGTCGACCTGGTCTTTCATCAGCGAGATGAGCGGCGAAATGACGATTGTCGTGCCGGGAAAAATCAGCGCCGGAATCTGGTAGCAGATCGATTTGCCGCCGCCCGTCGGCATAATGCCGAGCGTATCCTGGCCGCTGATGATGCTGCGGATAATATTTTTCTGCCCTTCGCGAAACGAGGGATAGCCGAAATACTGCTGCAGCAGAGATTCCGCCCGGGTAAGGCTTACTTGCTCGATTCCCATCCGTTCCATCCTTTCCTATAGTTCGCCGCGGCGGCGCCGCGATACGACCGGTTCGCCGTCCCACAGCACCTGCGTGGACGCCTTCCGGCTTTTCACTTCGGGCTCCTCCAGCAGCAGGAAAAAGTTTTTCGTCGGCAAATATCCGAGATCGTGCTTGGCCGACAGCTTGTCAAGATAAGGTCTCATGTCCTCGAGATTGCCCGACATGTTGTCTCCCTGATTCGAGAACGCGTACAAGGCGCTGGCGACCGGCACTCGTTTGACGCGATACCTCTCCACCGCCCGCAAAAAGAAATCCCAATCCCAATAATGGTACATCTCCGTATCAAAAGGGCCTAAAACGTCGTGCAGCTCCCTACGGTACAGGCATCCCGACGACACGAACGTCGAAAACCGGCGCATCGCCTCCACATCGTGCTCGTACGCGAACACAAACCGGTTTGTCGCCCGGCGCACGCCGTTCTCCACCACGTAGTCGAAAATCTCGACGTCCGAGTAAACGAGATCGCTGTCCTGAAGCTCCTTAAGCATCCGTTCGACATGGCCGGGCAGCAGCAGATCATCGTCGTCGCACAGCATGATGATCTCCCCCGACACCTCCATGAGGCCGCGGTTGCGGGCGTGAACGTGTTTCCGGTTGGAAGGCATGTCCACCACGCGCAGGTTCATCTCCGGATACAGCTCCCGCACAAAATCGACCCGCTCCCCGCCGTCGTTCACAACGATCACTTCCAGCCGCGAGTATGTTTGGCGCGACAGCGACTCGATCAGCTCACATAAAAAATCGGGCCGGTTATAGGTGGGAATGATGACCGAAACAAGCGGATTTTCCAACAGGACTCCCTCCCTGTATCCCACATCCGGCACATAGCCGGCCGATGGGAACTCATTTTGTTCCTATTATATATAAAAATGACCGGGAATCCCACCCGCAGTTATGCGAAGAGATCAAACCGGCCTTTTGATTTTTTGCAATTATTTCCATTTATTTGTAACACAATTGAAATGTGTATTTCATCTTGCTTTAATGTTCGTCGCCTATACTCATAAGTGACCCCCCTTTTTTAATATATATTCCTTAAGACCCGCGGGCCCGCTGCTTGTGGGTCTCTTTTTTTACCCTTTTTGGGATGTCAGAAAAATTTACATTGGTTTCCATAAATCGGGACATCCGTCCGCCGCCTATGGTAATATCGTTATATACCGCGCTATTACAACAGCTTGAAAGAGGTGCCCGCATGTATATCCTCCTCGTTGACGACATCCCTTTAATCGGCAGAATTATCCGTCAGGAGATCGAAGCGTTGGACCGAAAGCTGCTTCATGCGTTAGACGGAATCGAAGCGAAGGATTTATTGGTCCGTCACGCCTCCCAAATCGAGCTTATTTTACTCGACTGGAACTTGCCGGAAATCGATGGCCTGCAGTTTTTGAAAATGCTGAAAAGCCATCCCTCATATAAGAACATCCCGGTTATTATGCTTACGGCCGAAGATAAGAGGCCGAACGTGATTCAAGCGTTTAAAGCCGGGGCTTCCGATTATTTGGTCAAGCCTTTTTCACGGGAAGATTTAGGTCAAAAGATCATGAAAGCGTTAAACCTGCCCCGGCAGCCCCAATAAGGCGGCTCGTTACCGTCCGGCATCGCACCGAATCGACAATTGGGCAGCATATGAAGCAAGCCGGCCGCTCCCGCTAAGGGACGGCCGGCTATGTTCGATTCCGCTCCTCTCTCCATTTCCGTCCCCAGCCGCGCATTTCGCGAAGAACGCGGCGAAAGTCTTCGTTGGAAAGGGCATTGGTAGCGGTCCAATGAATTTTCATGATTTTGTTTTAAGCCTTGCGAGAGAGGTATATTACAGCAAAAGAGACAACAAGTTCTGGTAATGTAAGATTGTATGTCATGCCCTTAGATAGATATGATCAACTCTTTGAACTTAAGGATAAGCATATAGGAAAAATCTACGAAATAGCTGAGGAGTACATCATCCTTAATTCTAGAATAAGACAGGGAACTAGGGAATCTGCTTTTGCTTTCACCATTTCAAGATCATACTAATTCATCGTCTCTACTTCATTGCATATAGGGCCCCTGTGGCGCAAACGCCTGATCAACTTCATCGGTTGATAATACACCTGATGCTTTCGTCTGCAGTAAAAAAGGCTGCAGATCTGCAGCCTTGCTTAATTATTGGTATACGTTACCAGCCCCATAAACACCATTGGTTGAGCTAGGATTTGTAATTTTCAAATACACGCCCGATTCTTTTTCAAATGTACTGATAGTTTCATAATACCAAGTACCTTTTTTTCTGTAGAAATCTTGAATTATCTTTTCACCTTTTACATCATCAGAGAATACACCTTTTTTAACAATTTGGTAAACCACTGTTACCTTGGTGTTAGTAGATGGGAGCTCTTGCCAGCCATTAATTCCTACTGAATAGCCTGTCATATCAAAAGATGAATCACTGTAAGCTGTATGAGTGCAACAACTACCTTGTTTAGCAAGATCGAACTCATAATAAGCAACAGCTGTGGATAAAGTACTCATATTTGGATTTGAAGATTTTTTTTCAGATGTATCATACACAATGGATTTCTCATCTCTCGTACTTACATCACCTATAACTAACTTCCATGTACTATCCATGTCTTTAACTACAGGAAGTTCAACCGACTCCACTCTTCCATCGTTCTTTCTTTTTAAAGATATAGTGGCCTTAATTGTTTCACCGGTTTTTTTAATATTTTCCAACTTTGCATCATTAAATTCGTTATTGCGAAGAATCACATTGTATTCACTTTTTTGTTGTTCTGACGAAGTAAAACGTTTGTCAATTACCCATTTTACCATTTCTTCCGGATCTTGTTTTTCAACAGCTTTAATGTAACTATTGACCGTTGATTTTGCTAGTTGTACATCTGTCTCAGAAGCATTGGTTTTCTGAGGGGAGATAACTAATGTTGAAAAAATAAGAGCTAGTGTTGCAATTCCTGTAAAACCACGCTTTACAATTTTCATATTTTCAATAACCTCCTAAAATTTTATTCAATTAACATTATAAACCATTTCTATAAAATGTAAATATATTCTTTTATATCAAATTTATTGCTATAGGATAAATTCTTGGGTACTATAAAATTATTAAATCTAGGCGGTGATGAATTAAGTGGCGCTTTTAAAAGATAGTGAGGAGAAGGAAAAAATGTATGCTCTTCATATGAATATCTGGGAAAAACTTCTTGAATTTGACGAGTCAGATGCCGAAACATACCTCGAGAATTTTTTCAACTCCCTTGACAAACCAATATTAAGCTTCTTTGATAAATTAAAGAATTTACTTCGAAAGCGGACATTTTGGATCTCTATCATTCTAGGTATTACTATTCCGCCCCTATTATTTATATTTTTTGTTTACATTGCTTTATGGATTGAATGAATGGATGAAGATTATCGACCGATCTCTAGCCCAACTTTCCGCGGAATTTTTGCGAAAAAATATTTTTTTCGCTCATTTTTGCCCTAATCGAGAACAAAAATCCTTGATTTCAGCGGGTTCATAACTTAAGAAATCAGCGATTTGCAAAAGTAGTGACCTACCGTTTATTTCCATCGACTCTTTCGTAAATAATGAAATACTGAATGCATCAGAATTGCTCGGAAATTAATAGGTTGTAGTGACCAATAAAAAAATGAAAATCCAGTCGAATCAAGGATTAGCGCCGATAGTGACGGAAAGTTGGGCTAGAATTCATTAAGATGGTTCTAGCCGGTCAGGGAAAGGCCGCGGTAGAAGCGGCGAGATTTGCCGGGTTGACGTAGGCCGTAGCGTAGCAGTGACGGAACAGAAGGGGAAGCTGCGCGGTCCAAGGTGGCTTGCCGCGGTGGGGCAGATGTCCGGGTTTACGGAGGTCCAGAGCCGGTAACTCTTTATACCAGGGCCCCGGAATCGAAGGTGCAGATGATCGCGGTGCGGGATATCAGCGCGCTCGCTTCTCTCGTTTTTGCCGATTCTGGAACGTATATCGGAAAAAATCTGGAAATTGCCGGCGATGAGCTGACGATTGCTGAGGCTTTAGAGGCGATTCAGCGCGTTTACGGCGTCCCCGTTAGCTACAAGGCGCCAAATGTGCGGCAGGACGGCGGCGATGAACACGACGGCGTCAAAGCGGCCGCTTTTTTCGACAGAGAAGGCTACCTTGCGGACTTGCCCGCCCTTCGCCAAATATATCCGGAGCTGCTGGATTTCCCCTCATGGCTGGCGCTGTTGAAAGACGGAAAGTTATACAGCAGTTAAGTTAAACGGAGCGTGCCTCACAAGAGGACACGCTCCGCGTGCGTATAGACGTTCAACTTCCGGCCGCGGACAAAACCGACGACGGTGATGCCCAAATCGTGAGCGAGCTTCAGCCCAAGATCGGTTGGCGCCGATTTGGACAGCAGGATGCCCGCACCGATTTTGGCCGTCTTGAGCAGCACCTCGGACGAAATCCGGCCGCTGAACGCGATCACCTTGTCGCCGGTCGGGATCCGCTCGCGCAGGCAGTGGCCGTACAGCTTGTCGAGCGTATTGTGCCGGCCGATATCGGTCCGCACGGCAAGCACCCGGTCCGGCGTGCAGAGCGCCGCATTATGCACGCCGCCGGTGCGGAGAAAATCGCCGGAGCTCGTCTGCAGCGCCGCCATCAGAGCGAAAATTTGCTCCGGCGCAATACGGGTCCGCGATGTCACGGTTTTCGCCGTACGGACGTCGCCCGCGAGGTAAAACTGCCGGCTTTTGCCGCAGCACGACCCGATAAACCGCTTCGAGGCCAGCTCCATCGCCGCCTTGGCCGCTTCCGGCTGCGCGTGCTCGGCGTATACGAAGCCTTTGCCCGCGTCGAGCGTGAGCCGAGCCAGGTCGCCTGCGGTGCGGATGACGCCCTCGGAGGCGAGAAAGCCGACCGCAAGGTCTTCGAGGTCGCTCGGCGTGCAAACGATCGTCGCAAACTCCGTCCCGTCCACCTTAAGGGTGAGCGGAAATTCGGCCGCGACCTCGTCCTCCGCTTCCAGCCAGCCGCCGGGCTCCCCTCTCCCGCCTACATCTCCTTCCGCTTCGGCCGGCGCTTCGTATTTGCGGACCGGCCACGCCGCGGATGCGGCTGTCCTTGCGGCGGCGTACGGCTCGGAGCAGATGCTGCCCGGTTCGCATGGTCCCGGCTGCTTTTTTACGGTTGTTTCAGCTGCGTCATACTCCCCTTCCACCGCACTCACTCCGTTTCCGTCTCCAATTCTTCGATGCGCCGCTCCACATATTTCGTATCCTTGTGAGCATGATATGTCTCCGCCTTCTCCACGACCACCGCCGTATTGTACTCGGGGATGCCGGCATACTGCTCGTACACGCCCTTCGGGATGAGGGCGTTGCCCTCCGGCCAATGCACCTCGATGTTGCCCGGCCGCACATCGTCCAGCTTCACGCGTCCGTGGAACGTGCCGTGCGCGTTGTAAACGACGATGGCTTCGCCGGCGGCCAGCGACAGCGTGCGGGCATCGTCCGGATGCATGAGCACATCGTAGCGGTCCGCCGCGTTGAAAGGATCGCGCTCACTGTAAATCATCGAGTTGAACTGCTTGCCCCGCCGCGTCGTCACGTAAAAATGCCCCTCCGGCTTGCGCAGCTCCGGCAGCTCGATCGGCAGCAGCCGGCCCCGCCCGTCATCCGTCGGACAGACGCCGTCCTCGCACAGCCAGGCGCCGCCCCACTGGAATACGTCACCGCGCTTCGACAGGTGCTGGATGCCGTCATAGCTCGGCGCCGCTCTCGCGATCTCCCGGCGTATATCCGCCGCACTTGCAAAAGCGATGAGCTCCTTGCGCTCCGGCTTCACCCGGGAGGCAAGATCGATATAAATCTGCCATTCGGCGCGCGCTTCCCCGATTCGCGGCCCTTCGATCTCCGGCGAAAAATAGACCATCCGCTCCGTCGACGTCGATGTACCGCCGCCCGGCTGCTCGTAGCGCGTCATCGCAGGCAGCACGACGACCGCTTCGCGTGCGTCGACAAGCGTCGACGTGTTGAAAATGATGTCCTGGTGCACCCGGACATCGACTGCTTCGAGGCAGCGCCGGACGAACTCGGGATCCGGCATCGTTTCGAGGAAGTTGCCGCCGGACGTGTAAAACAGCTTCAGCTTCCGCTCGTGCTCTTCCGGCAGCAGCGCATTCTCCAGCGACACGCCGACGATGTCGCCCTGCCATGCCGGCAGCTTGAAGCCCCATACGCCTTCGATGCGCGCGATGTCGGCGCCTTTAAACTCGCCACCCGGCAGGCTGAACGGGTCGGCGCCCATCTCGCCCGAGCCCTGCACGCCGCTGTGGCCGCGGATCGGCATCAGGCCGCAGTACTCGCGGCCGAGAAACCCGCGCAGCAGCGCGAGATTCGCGACCTGCGAAATGTTGTCGGTGCCGAAGCGGTGCTGCGTCAGCCCCATCGACCACACAAACACCGCCGACTTCGCCCCGGCGAGCAGCTTCGCAAACCCGGCGATCCGCTCCCGGCCGAGGCCGCTCGATCGCTCCAGCGCCGCCCAATCCTGCGCGAGCACATGCGCGCGCAGCTCCTCCAGCCCGCTCGTATGCTCGCGGACGAACGTCCAGTCGATCGCGGAGCCCGGCCCCCGCTCCTCCATCTCGAACCACACCTTCATGACTCCGTTCATGAAGGCGATATCCCCGCCGATGTTCACCTGCACCACATCGTCGGCCAGCTTCGTGCCGAACAGCGCGGACTCCGGCACGGACGGGATCCAGTACCGGTCCATCGACGGCTCGCGGTACGGGTTGATCACAACGATCTTCGTCCCCCGGCGCTTCGCGGCGTACATATATTTTGTCGATACCGGCTGGTTGTTCGCCGCCACGCTGCCCCAAAACACGAGCACGTCGGTGCCGATCCAGTCCTTGTAGCTGCACGTCGACGCACCGACGCCGACCGACCGCTTGAGGGCCGTCTTCGACGGCGAGTGGCAGATGCGCGACGCGTTGTCGATATTGTTCGTCCCGAGAAACCGCGCCGCCTTGGCCGCGACGTAATACGACTCGTTCGTAATGCCGCGCGCGGTCAAATAAAACGCGAGCTGCTTCGGATCGATCGCGCGGATTTTCGCGGCGATGAAATCGAGCGCCTCGTCCCACCTGACGCGGCGGAACCGCCTCTCCCCGCGCCCGCGCATGAGCGGATACGGGATGCGGCCGAGCTTCCGCAGCGCGGTGCTGTCCATCCGCCGCAGGTCGTCGATGTCGGCGTGCAGCGTCTCCGGCTTCATCGCCGACATCGTGCTGAGCCGCAGCACGTTCAGCCGCGTCGTGCATACGTGCGGCCCGGCGAGCGTCTGATCGTACAGGCCGGACACCCCGAGCGCGCAGCCGTCGCACACGCCCTGCGTCAAAATACGGAACGCGTACGGCAGGTTGTCGCGGTTGTCCCAGACGATTTTCGCCGTCTCGCGGATATGGTGCGGCTTCACCTTGCCAAGCCCGAACGGCACCGCGCTCACCCAGAGCGACGGGTCCGGCGTTTTCGGCAGCTTGATCGGCCCGGTATGCTTCGTTTTCCCCATAACGTTTCCTCCCGCTTGTGCACCGGCCCTCCGGACAGGGAAGCCCCGGCTAACAAAAAACCGCCGCAAAACAGTCCTCTGGCTTCATCGCAAAAAGACGGTTTGTACGGCGGTTAGTCTGTAACAGGTTCGCTGTCCGAGTGCCAACTGCACTATTATTCGATTGGTTTGAACTTCATCTCGATGTCCCGGTCGAATACAAAAATCGACATGCCGAGATCTTTATCGATGTCGATATCCACGAACAGATCGACGAACTTTGCGCCGAGCAGTTCCTCCATCTCCACCGGATGGTGCTGGCGGTACATCATCTTCACCATCTCCGTGCGGGCGGCGCGGACCATCTGCTTGCCGTCGCTGGCGGAGGCGATAAATTTTTCCACGGGAGACAAGTTGC
Organism: Paenibacillus hamazuiensis; assembly: GCF_023276405.1. NCBI lineage: Bacteria > Bacillati > Bacillota > Bacilli > Caryophanales > Paenibacillaceae > Paenibacillus > Paenibacillus hamazuiensis. The sequence goes on along the minus strand of NZ_JALRMO010000001.1, from coordinate 7,275,720 downwards.
CTTCCATCTCGCAAATCGCCCAGCACTTGCAAAAGGTCGTCGTAATCTTGGCCGGCCCTTTGCCCATGTGCCGCTTGCGGAACGCCTTGACCAGATTGCTGAACTCGGCTTCCATTTTGTTCATGCTTTTGCATCACCCAAACTTGAGCCATTACGGATACGTCCATCTTATCAAGAAAGCGCCGTCATGACAATATTTCACGCAACTTCCGCGCCCGTTTCGGGAGCTCCGCCGGAATCCAAACCCGCTTCAGGGCCCATTTACCACTTACCCTGGCTCTTCGGCCACCTATATAATAGAGTTACTAGTTTTGCAGAATCCCGATCGAGACGCAACGATTGCATCGCTTTAAACTACGATAAAAAGGTGGTGAACCCGCCATGAATCGCCGTTTTGTAACGATCCCCTTGACGGTGCTGACGGTTGGCCTGACTTTTCTGTTGGCCGCCCGCACCGATGTCGACGCCATCAAACCGTCTGCAGGAGCCGACAAAGCTGCGGCTACATCCGCAGCTGCCGCCAACACTGCCACACCGGCATTCGCTGCACCCGCGGCCCCCTCGGGTTCGCCCGATGCGGGCTCGACGGCTGCCGGAAATACGACGCCGGACACCTCGAACCGCACGGAATCGAAACAAGCAAACGAATCGGACTTTATCGGTCCTGTGCTCCTTATAGGACCTCCCTATACCGCAATCGAAGCGGCGGCTTCCGGCTCTGCGCCTGCTGCCCCCAACAGCGGCGCACCGGCAACCGCACCCGCCGAAGCAGCAGCAGCTCCGGGCCCCGGTTCCGGCAAGACTGCCCGGAGCTCCGGCTCCGCCGACAGCACATCCGCTGCCGGAAGCGGCGCGGTTCCCGCATCCGTCTCTTCCTCCCGAACGGTGCTCGGCTATTATGTAAAGTATTCCGATGCGGACAAGACCAGCTATAAAAGCTTGTCCGCCAATCACAGCTATCTGAACGAAATTTCGACGGCTACTTTTTCCCTGGACGGCAGCGGCGGCATCGTAGGGAGCGCGCCTGCGGAAGGGCTTAAGGCCGCAGACAGCTTCGGGATTCAATCGTATGCCGCGATCACCAACATGGTGAACGACCAGTTCGATCCGGACATCGCTCATGCGATTTTAACGAATGCCTCCGCCCGCACTGCGGCGCTGGACCATATCGAAGCCGTCGTTTCCGGCAGCGGATATAAAGGCGTCAATCTCGATATCGAAAACATATTGCCCACTGACCGGAGTTCCTTTACCTCTTTCGTCAAGGAGCTGTCCGACCGGATGCATGCCAAAGGGCTGACGACGATCGTGTCCGTCCCCGCCAAAACGACCGATTCCATTAGCGCCGCCTGGGAGGGCGCATTCGATTACGCAGCTTTGGGTGAGGCTGCCGATTATATTCAGCTGATGACCTATGACGAAAACGGCCCTTGGGGCCAGCCGGGTCCTGTCGCCGGATTGCCTTGGGTGGAGCGCGTCATCCAATATGCGGTAAGCCAAATTTCGCCGCACAAGCTGTACATCGGCCTGCCGTCTTACGGCTACGATTGGAACGCCGTTCCCGGCGCCGAAAATAAAGGCTTATCGTGGAGGCAGATTCCGTCCATTTTAGCCCAAACGGGAGCCGCCCCACAGTGGGACGACACGGAAAAGTCGCCGTTTTTCACCTATACGGCAGTCGACGGCTCACAGCATACGGTGTGGTACGAGAACGCGGACAGCATTCAGGCCAAAACGAGACTGGCTGTCAAATACGACTTGGCCGGAGTATCCGTTTGGCGACTGGGCCAAGAGGATGAAAGCTTTTGGAAAGCGGTGCGGGCCGGTTTGCACTAATATCCCACCCCTCTATAAAAAATAGCATAATATGGGAATGTCGGTTTGTTTTATACGATATAGCCGGGAGGTCAATTCATGGCGGAGCAAGTGATCGTATCCGAATATAATCCCGAATGGGCTCTAGAATACGAGCGGGAGAAAGACAAAATCGCCGCAGCGCTTGACGATATTCGCTTATCCGTCGAGCACATCGGCAGCACGTCCGTTCCCGGGCTCGGCGCCAAGCCGGTCATCGATATGATGGTAGGCGTGGAGCATCTGGACCTTATAGAGCAGAGACATATAGACGCCTTAAACCGCATTGAATACGAGTACGTACCCAAGCCCGATTTTCCGGAGCGGAGATTTTTCCGCAGAGGCGCCTGGAGAGCGGGAACGCATCATTTACACATTTATGCATACGGCGGCGAAAATTGGACGAGCCAGCTTTTATTCCGCGACTATTTAAGAAGCCATGAGTATGCGCTGAACGAATATTACAAACTGAAAAAGCAGCTGGAAATAAGGTTCAAGCACGATAGAGCCGGCTACACCGAAGCGAAGGCTTCGTTTATCGAACATATCATTTCCCTGGCGAAAAAAGAACGGAACCCCGGGAGCCCGGGCGGCACGGAGGGGTAACGGATGCAGATACGCAGTTCGGTATGCGCGCTGATTATCAGGAACAACCACGTTTTAACCGTGAAGAAACGGGACGACGACTCGTTCGAGCACATTTTGCCGGGCGGAGGACAGGAGTTCGGCGAAACGCTCCCGGATGCCCTGCGCCGCGAAGTTCGCGAAGAAATCGGCGCGACATCCGCGATGTCAAATTGCTGTTCGTCCGCGAATATATCGGAAAAAATCACGAGCATTTGCAGCGGGATCAAGCTTTGCATATCGTCAGCCACATCTTTTTATGTGACATTGCAGAAGAAAATAAGTACCCGCTGCAGCCGGATCCAGATCAGGTTGGCATAGAGTGGCTGCCGATCGGCGAGCTTCACCGCTACAATTTCTACCCCAAGGATCTTATCCCTATCCTTAGGAAGCTGCAAACCCAAACATTCGATGTGTACATCGGCGATATCAATTGATCACCGGAAAGGATGAAACAACAGTGGCATGGACTGCGATTTACGAAAGCGAGCAGGTAAGCCTCGTTGCGGATCGTGAGCACGGGCAGGCGCTGCTCGAAGTATCGAGCGGCGGCTACCGGCCGAGGTATATGACGCTGCGCATGAACGCGGCCGAACTCGACCTGCTGATTGAGGCGCTCCAGCGTGCGAAAGCGGAAATAGTTCAATAAGGGCATAATAATGCCCGGGAATGCTCCCTTAGGATAGCTTCCCGGGCGTTTTCCTTGGCGCCGGGCTTATACGTTGGATCGCCAAATGATGGCACGTACGTCACGCATAGCAGGCTAACGGTTGCTGCCGAGCTTATTTGGCTCAAAAACGTCATTTTTACATTGTAACGGTTGTGGTAGAGCTTATTTCTCATCTTGTACCACTCAAAACGATGAAAGTTCACAAATAACAGCTCTGGCAACCGTTACCGTTCTGAAATCAGCCATTCGGCCCAAATAAGCTCCGCTGCAACCGTTACGCTATGCACGCATGTACCCCATGAGCAGAAACCGATCGTTTTATCGACCGCTGCGCCAAACGCATTCCGCTCCAAGCAGCTTCACCATTTATAACCTTTCGGCGACAAGCCGAAAATCGCTCACGAAATGCGGAAAAAGCACCGGACGGCGCCTGACCGCAAGCGGATGATAGCTTACGGCGACCGGGAAACCTCCCGTCTCATGCCACCGGCCCCTCATGTGCTTCACTTCCGCCTCCGGATTTTGAAAAAACGACTGCACGGCTACGTTGCCGAGGATAAACAACAGCTTCGGCCGCTTGCCTTCGAGCTGCTCCCGCAGGTGAACCGAACATGCCGCTCTCGCCGCTTCCTTGTTATACGCCCGGATCGGGCGGCATTTGAGCAAATACGTCACATACAGAAGGGACAAGTCGATGCCGACGGCCGCGGCGCCCATCTGCAGCGTTTCCCGCGTTCCACAGACAAACGGGTTCCCTTCCTTGTCCTCTCGCGCTCCGGGGTTGTCGAGCAGCACGAGCACCGGTGCTTCCGGATTGCCCTCCCCCCAGATGACGCGGGTACGCTGGCGGTGAAGCTCGCACCGCTCGCAATGAACCGCATGCTCCGGCGGAGCTTCCTCCGGCAAAATAACAGGCGAAAAAGCGGTCACCTGCGCATCCTCCCCATTTTCGAATATAGGTAAAGGATGATCATCCGGCGACCGCCTTATGCAATTGCGTTATCCCTTTAGTTACTTAAACGCTTCGGCGAATTTATTGACGACCACTTTTTCGAACGGAACGTTAATCCCTTCGAAGGTCACATTCATATCGTAGCCTTTTTTGCTGATGACCGGGCTTTTTGCAAAAGCGCTGTAATTGTTTTCGAATGCGATATCAAACACTTTCGGATCGAGATCGCTGAACGATTTTCTTAAAATTTCTTTCGCCCCGGCTTTATCCTCCGCGATGAATTTTTCCGCCTTGCCGATGGCATTCGTAACCTTTTGCAGCAATTCCGGGTTTTTATTGATAAAATCCTGTTTGGCCAAAAGAACGCTGTGCGAGAAACCGTCCAACTCCTTGATTTCGCCCTTCGACAAATTGATGAGCATCATCCCGTTATCGGTCGCGGCCGCCGTATCGGATGTCGGGGATGAGAAGCAAAACGCCTGAATCTGGTTGTTCGTAAACGCCGGGAGGAATGCTTCCGCGTTGCCGAGCGGAACAAGCGTCACGTCTTTATCCGGGTTCAAATTTTGCGATTTAAGCAGGTAGCGGACCAATTTATCGTTGCCGCTTCCCGGCGTATTAATGCCGATGGTCAAACCTTTCAAAGCTTTGATCTTCTGATCGATGGGCGAATTTTCGTTAATGCCCAGCTTGGCCGCCACATCTTTGCGAATGACGATATTGGATGCATATTGATTGATCAAGGACGCGAATGCCTGTATGTTTTGGCCTTTCTCGTTCACATCCATCACGACCGAAAGCCCCGTGGCGCCGATTTGCGCCCCTCCGCCGGCAATGGCGGAAATGACTTTGGGCGAACCGCCCGCGATGGACACTTCTACGTCCAGCCCTTCTTCTTCGAAAAAACCTTTCCCTTTGGCGATATATATGGCGGAAAACAAAAAACCTACCGTGGATTGAACAAGCGTCACTTTCTGTTTCTTGCCCGGTTCGGCCGAAGATCCGGCAGCTCCGGCAACGGGAGAGTTCGCCGCTTTATTGCCGCAGGCCGACAACAGCAACGCGCTGCACAGCAAAATCGCGCCGAATATTTTCATTTTTTTCATGTCGGGTCCCTTCCTTCCGTTTCTATTTCAATTCGTGTTCGGGGATTTCCAGTGAAGAAACTTTTTCTCAAACAAGCTTAATAACTCAACTTTCGCACCTTGAAAATCTAACCTAAGCCAGATGTGGTGCGGGTTGCGGACGATTAATTCTTTGAGTTGACAGAAAAAACACCTTTCGTTTGGTAAAATGGAAATTGTCCAGATCCCCATTCCAAACAGAAAGGTGCGTATCTTCATGGTACACCAGAACGCTCTGTCTGAAAAGAGTTTGCATCGAATTACATCGTTGTTTGTTACTTTAAAAATCGGCCACTTGCTGCGCCAGGCCGGCATTCGCAAGTCGTTCGGTATGCCAGCGCTGGAAGTTTTTCAGCTTCTGTTCACGCTTGTTTTCCAACAGCGTAATTGGTATCGCCTGTTAGAGAGTGAGCGCTCCTCGGTGCCCGGCAAGGACGTCATCTATCGTTTTCTTAACCATTCCGGCTTTGCGTGGCGTAAATTCCTTCATAGCCTAAGTCTCTTGGTTGTTCGGCGCTTCGAATCTCTCATTTCAAGTTCTCGTACTCGCGTGTTTATCGTAGACGATTCTGTTTTGAAGCGAAATCGAAGCAAGAAAGCAGAACTGTTGGCTCGCGTTCATGATCATACGACAGGTCGATTCGTCCGCGGTTACAATATGCTCACGCTGGGTTGGTCGGATGGCTTCAGTTTTGCTCCCATCGATTTTGTCATGCTCAGTTCCGCTAAGATCACCAACCGTTTTTGTGAAATAAAAGATAACTTGTCGAAGCGGACTCAAGGATATAAGCGTCGCTTGGAAGCATTCACCCGTAAGCCAGATGCGGTCGTAGAATTACTCAAACGTGCGATTCGGGCTGGTTTTGCTGCTGATTTTGTGCTCATGGATAGCTGGTTTACGCAAGCGCCACTTTTGCGAAGCCTTATGTCGGAAGGGCTTCACGTCATCGGGATGATCAAGGACATGAAGCAGCGCTATGTCTTGGGTGAAGACCTCGTCACGTTGAAGGAGCTTTACCAAAGGCTGCCGCGATCGACCAAAATAGATGTACTCGGCTCGTTTCTTGTTCAAACAGCTTGTGGACTGCCAATTCGACTCGTATTTGTGCAAAACCGTAACTGTCGTAGGGAATGGCTTGTTATCTTGAGCACCGATACCGAACTGAGCGACACGGAAATCGTGAGGATTTACGGAATGCGGTGGAGCATAGAAACCTTCTTTAAATTCACTAAATCCCATTTGAAGCTTGGGACGGAGTTCCAAGGCAGATCGTTCGATTCGCTGATTTGCCATACGACGATTGTGTTCAGTCGTTACTTGTTATTAGAATGGGAACGTCGTGCGAATCAGGATGCTCGTTCACTTGGAGGTCTCTTCTTCCTATTTGCAGACGAAGTTCGGGAACTTGACTTCAAATCGGCGCTACAACAAATCGTGGTGTTCTTCTTGGAGTTGACCAAAACCAAGACGAAAAGGGAGAGGTCTGCACTTATTTGTCAAGTCCAACAATGGATTGCTGGTTTGCCCAACTATATCAAGGGTTTACTGACTGATCTTAGCTGCGAAAGTTGAGTTAATAAGTAATTCAAAAAGCTGGAGACGATCATGAGCACGATCAGGGCGGCAAAGGTGCCCGCCGTATTGTACTGCCCCGCCGAATACTGTATCAAGTACCCGAGCCCCCGGTTGGAGGCGGTAATCTCGCCGACAATCGCACCCAGCAAAGCATAAGGAACGGACATTTTGAGCCCGACGATGATCCAGTTCAAAGCGGAAGGGAGAACGACCTTCACAATAATTTGCCGTTCCGTCGCCCCCATAATTCGGATGCTTTCCAGCAAATCGTTATCGACATCTCTGACACCGGCAAACGTATTGATGAACACGAGGAAAAACACCGTCACCGCCGAAAGCATGATTTTCATTTCGATGCCGATGCCGAACCACAAAATAAATAATGGGGCCAAAGCGACTTTCGGCAAGCTGTACAAGGCCATGATGAACGGCTCGAAAATTTTCGACCCGAACTCCCAGCGCCCCAGGCAAAAGCCGACGACCCCTCCGGCGGAAGCGCCTAAAATAAAGCCGAGCAGCGTTTCCTCCGCCGTGATGGCCAGGTGAAAAAACAGATCGCCGGTCACGATCCATTTTTGCAGCGCTTTCAAAATATCGAGAGGCGTGCTGATCCAAAACTTATCGACGATCGTTCCCGACGCATACTGCCAGACGGCCAGCACAACAACCAACAAAACGAGGCGGATCGACGTTAATTTGAAAAATTCGGCCCTTTTTTTATTTTTTGCTGAATTTTCGTGGGAATCCTCCATGACGATTCGGCTTTCAGTCAGTCCTGTACTCATCTCGCCGCTTCAACCTCCATCTCAAATTCGTTTTTCAATGCGTTCCAAAGCTTCGTATGCGCTTTCAAAAATTCCTCGGAAGTCCGTACGTTGATGACGTCCCTCGGCCGTGGAATATGAATCTCTTCCATAAACTTGATCGTTCCGGGGCGTTTGCTGAATACCGCGACCCGGTCGCCCAAAATGACGGCTTCGTCGAGATCGTGCGTAACAAAGATGATTGTTTTTCCCGTTTCCTTCCAAATTTCAAGCAGCTTATCCTGTAAAATCAACCTCATCTGAGCGTCGAGTGCGCCAAACGGCTCATCCAATAGAAGCGTTTCCGGGTTGTAGGCGAGCAGTTTCGCCAGGCTGGCTCTTTTCCGCATTCCTCCGGACAGCTCCTGGGGATAATGCTTCTCGAACCCTTTGAGGCCTACCATTTCAATATAATGATCGCATATTTTTTCTCTCTCTTTTTTGTCTACCCCTTTGATTTCCAATCCGATGGCAATGTTGCTTTTTACGTTTCTCCATGGCAAAAGATTGTCTTTTTGGGTCATGTAGCCGACGCTCGTATTGATTTTGTCCACCTGCCTGCCGCGGTAGGTGATCGTCCCGCCGTCCGCTTTCATAATGCCCGCGCACATGTTTAGCACCGTCGATTTTCCACAGCCGCTCGGACCGATCACCGTGAGAAACTCGCCTTCTTCCACGGTCAAGTTAATGTTGCGCGAAGCCCAGAAACGCTCCCCGCCCCGCTCAAATTGCTTCGAAACGTTAGAAAACTGAATTAGCGTCATAGTTCCCCTTCTTTCCCTGGATGATTTGAATTAACCGGAAGCTAATTTCTTGTCCATATTAGCATGGATCGCGAAAGTCCCGACACTGTTTTTTTGCAAAACGGATACGGGGATATGGGCATAACCTTCCATTAATCTCCTCGCCGTTCTTCCGCTCGCCGCCCGCGTCACGGTCCATGATTCGCCGCTTCGTTCGATCGAAGCTTCCACATACAGTACTCCGGAAGGATGCCCGATTCTCAAACAACGATTGCCCGGGGAGACGAGCTGATTCGGAATCGTTCCGGGAATTTGCGCCGCGGCTGCCAAAGCCAATCCGCCGCTCACCGCATAAGCCCGATGCAGCGCCCCCATGGAAATATACCTTGATGCGATGTCCGCTTCCCCGCCGTTTACAACCTTGCCGCCGCTTGACACATAACGGCTTGAAGGTGCGGTCATCGCAATTTTCGGAAGCGCGTGTGAAATCGGGGATACCGCATCTCTTTCTTCTTGCCGGATAAGCCCGATCCTGATGCCCGCTTCGACCCGGATTTCCTCGAGCGTATTCAGCAGTTCCCGGTTCCCGTTAACTTCATCCTGCAGCTCCGTTCCTTTTAACCCGAGATCGCAGGCTCTTACGAAAACGACTACGTTCGCGCAATCGACAACGCTGACTTCGAATTGCCGCCCGTCCTTCAGCCGGATCACATCTACGGGACGGCCGGTAGGAAGCAGCCTCCCCGTAAAGGCCCCGCCCGAATCGGGAAAATTGATCATGATCTGGGCGGAAGTTCCGGGAACGCCGTCAATAACGAAGTCGCCGTCATACTCGATTTGTCCGTCCTTAACGGGAATTTCCACAATGATCATCTTGCCCGTGTTCGTGTTATAAATGTTTACCGGAGTAAAAGGTTCCTGAAGCCTTACATAACCTTCCTCCGCCGCATAAAGTCCGACGGCGCTGACGAAGTTTCCGCAGGTGACGTTGTAATCGATCATCTTCTTCTCGATGCTGACTTGACCGAAGGTGTAATCGATGTTCGCTTCCGGGAGTGAGGGCGGACCCACTATGGCGAGTTTGCTGGTCAAAGAAGTGCCTCCGCCCAGCCCGTCGATTTGGCTCGAATCCGGACTGCCGTACAGCCGCAGAATCACCTCATCCCGCAGAAAAGGATCCGCCGGAAGATCCGCCTTGCGCAATATGAGCCCCTTGCTCGTGCCCCCTCTCATAATAACCGCGGGAATTTTATGGATTTGCCCATAATCGTACATTGCGCTTCCTCCCATTCTGACTTGCCTTCATGAGCTTAAAGTACCACGGTCTTTGGAATAAAACAAATATTTAATATTTATAAAAATCAATAGAAAAATTTGATTCCTGAACCGATCTCCATTACAATGAAAGACAGAATCTTGGAGAGGAACCGGGGTGTTTGACGGTGGAAGAAAAAGACTGCATCTTGCTGCAAACCTTGTTCGAACAGCAAAACTTGACGAAAACCGCGGAAATTTTGTACGTTTCCCAGCCCTCGTTAAGCTACCGTATACAGCAATTGGAAAAGCAATTCGGCATCACCATCATGCACCGCGGAAGAAGAGGGATTGAATTCACCCCGCAAGGCGAATATTTGGTGAAATATGCCAAGGACTGCATGCAGCAGCTGCAAAAAGTAAAAGAGCATCTGCTGAGCATGGACAATAAAATATCGGGGACGTTAAAAATCGGAACCGCCAGCAGTTTGGGACGCTACAAGCTTCCCGGGCTGCTGAAAAATTTTCATACGGAATATCCGGATGTTGAATTTAAAGTAACTTCAAGCCGCAGCTCGGAGCTGGTCAACTCCGTCTACAAGCAGGACGTTCATATCGGTTTTATTCGCGGAGATTATAATTGGCCCGAAGAAAAACATCTAATCATGACGGAAAATATTTTTATCGTTTCCAATAAGGAAGTCACCTTGAGCGAACTGCCCGCACTTCCGAGAATTATATACAAAACGGACATATCCCTGGAAGCCGTGTTTGATAATTGGTGGAAGGAGACCTTTTCCGCTCCCCCAACTATCATGATGGAGGTGGATCATATGGAAACCTGCAAAGAGATGGTGTCGAGCGGGTTCGGATATGCGATTCTCCCCAACATCGTTTTGGGAGACAACGAGTACAAATATCGCATCCAGCTGAGGACCAAACACGGGGAGCCCATCCTGCGCAAATCGTGGATGATTTACCGGAAGGATTCGCTACAAATCACGCTTATCAAAGCGTTCGTCGATTTTATCAAAGGGTTGAAATTAATGTAACCCTTATTGCTTTCAATCGTTTTCGATAAAAAATAATTATATCAAAAAGAAAAACCTGCTTAAACAGCAGGTTTTTTCATTGACGGACTCCGTTCATATCGGCAGCAGCCGAACTTCTTCGCGCTCTCCGAGCTGCTTCACCATATCGTACCACCGCTGCGGCTTATCCTCATGCACGGAGTAATAAGTCGTCAGAAACCGCTGCACCAGTTCCCCCGGCAGCGCATCCAAACCTTCCTCGTAGCTCAGAAAGCAAAGGTCCAGCCCCCCGACAGCTTCGCCGTCAAGCTGCCACGACGGATGCACGTAGTCGATATCGAGCTTGCGATAACCGATATGGGCCAGCACCTCGCGCCGGACGAACGGGTCCATCGGCTTGATGCCTCCGAACGAGTGATCCTCCACCAAATACGGGTTATATATTTCCGCGAACATGCCTTTCCAAGGGGCGCCGCTTTCGGCGACGACCTGCAGCAGGTCGCGCTCGCGCTGCTTCACGAGAAACGGCCCGATTCCGAGCCCCTCGCGGCCGATGATCGTAAAATCCGTCATCGCCACCCGCAGCTCCGGATAATACCGGTATTCGGTCGCGCCGACTACTTTACCGTCCTCCACAGCGACAAAAACGCGGATGCCCGGGTCCTGCAACGGCTCTTTCCACAACGAGAATTCCAGCACTTCCTCCGGCGGGAACACCGTTTTCATCAAATCGTGCATTTGTTTAAACAAAGGATCGTCAATACTTACAATACGGATGTAGTCCACCTTTTCCCCTCCTGCGCCTCGGTTTTACACAGACCATTGTATCAAAAGCCGGGCCTATTGCGAAATGCTTCTCCCGCGCTAGCGCCATTGACATAATATTGAAATATTTACAAATAAATTTCTTGACTTCTTAACTTATCATTTTATGGTTACTATGATAAAATAGAAGGATAAAGGAGTTGATCGCGATGGCGAAATCCAAAACGGAATCGTGCATAAAACACGCGTTATGCCCCAAGCTGGAAACGGCATTGCAAATATTAAGCAAAAAATGGAGCGGTCTGATCATTCATGCCCTCATGGACGGACCTAAACGATATAAAGATATCGCCGAGTTCATCCCCGGGATCAGCGACCGCATGCTGTCGGAGCGGTTCAAGGAGCTCGAGGAGGCCGGCATCGTCGTACGCCACGTTTATCCCGAGGTTCCGGTACGGATCGAATACGAGCTGACCGAAAAAGGCAAACATATGGACGGCATTTTGAACGAAATTTCCAAATGGGCCGACCAGTTCTGCTAATCGGCGGTTCGTATAAAACCGACGAATGAGCCCATTCCGCCAAGGGAACGCTATCTACTGCCCTGAATGAGGGGCAGGAGGTGAGCTTCGGATGACCGGACGCAACAGCAAGCCCGATAATACAGGCCCGGCAAGCCAGCCGTCCCGGTTGGACCAGTTCGGAGATAAGATCGCCGAGGATACGGTCCCAAAGGACGGTACGCACAATCCGCCGCGGAAATAATGCGCACAAAAAGAGCTGTTACCGACTTGTCGGTGACGGCTCTTTTTGTTTGCCTCGTGCAGCTCAAGTTTAAATAGCCCAAGAGGGTCATTCTAAGATTCGTTACGCATTAATACTTTGAATAATGGGTTACCAAGACTCCTTTTGGGGATACATTCCGAATTTTTTATGAATAGGGGGAACATGGCCTGATTTCCTACATTAGTTTACTTGGCGTCGCTGCCGTAACTATTTATTGTATTTTTGTTACATATCGTGTACGTCAAAAGATAACCTGTATGACCGGAATGATCGTTGCCATGACGGTCGGCATGATGGCAGGCTTAAATTTAGGTACGATACTAAGCATTCTTCTTCAAGATTTTGTTTTATCTACGATCGTTTCCGTTCTCATAGGAATGTTCATCGGTTATTGGACAGGCAAACCGGTTAGTCTAATGGCATCCATAGACGGTATGCTGGCCGGACTCATGGGCGGGATGATGGGCGCCATGCTTGGTGAAATGGTGAACAGGCCTAACACGATAACGGTCTTTGTGGATATCATCTTCCTTTTCGTCATATTGATCCTTTTCCAAATGATTCATGAAGAAACCGGAACCAAAAAAATCATAGGTCGGATGGGTAATGCCGGTTTTGTCACCATCGTTGTAGGAATTGCTGTTGTGGGCCTTTTGTTAAAACTCGAAAACAACAGCGCCCCGGAGATAAAAGATTCCAATGAACACATACATATTCAATCGACATCGGCATCCGAGCCGATAGAGGAAAATAACAACCGCAAATTGAAGTAGCCATTCAACCTGCAGAGCCGCTGATTAAGCGGCTTTTTTTCATGTTGTCGAACACCGCGAGCTTTCCCGACTTGTGCCGTTTTTGTCAAACTTTCCAATTATTATAGCCCTAATGAGTTATTATCCGGTCACGTTCATTAAGCTATGATGACATATGGACGTCCAACCATCTTAGGAGAAATCAATTCATGATACTTTCGGGAGGTTTGCCATGCTGAAAACCGGCAGCTATATTCGTTTGTGGCGCTGGCATTTCTATGCAGCATTATTTATCACTCCATTATTGATCACATTAACGTTAAGCGGTATCGGTTATTTATTTTATACCGATGTGGAAAACAAAGCTTATGCCAGTCTGTTTTTTGGAGAAGGTGGAGAGACCAGGCAATTAACGATCGATGAAGGTATTGAGAAAACACTGAGGCAATACAAAGGCTACTCCATCTCCAAGGTCATCGTTTTGGATGAGCCGTACAACACACGCTTAACGCTAAAAAATAACGAAGGCAACCAGCAATATGTATTTTTGGATAATCATTATGAAACCATCGGCAGTCAGGATGCGAAATATACGTTTTCAAATGTGATGAGAGAAATACATAGTTCGCTTTTTGTAGGCGGCACGGTTGTAAATTACTTGGTTGAATTAGCCGCATGCTGGGCGATCTTTTTAATGTTTTCCGGCATTTACATGACATTCAAGGGGAGGGCGCTGAAGAAGAAACCGAATCCGACGAAGCGGCAAAGAAATAGAAAATGGCATGCATTCATGGGAACGATTGTTACGATCCCCATGATTCTCATTATTTTTACAGGTTTGCCTTGGTCGGCTTTTATGGGGGATATCCTATATTCTGCCGCGCAAAAATATCCTTCTTTCGGGTTTCCCGCAATAACGCAACGGCCGCCAACTTCGGACATGAGTGAAATTCCATGGGCTACCCGGAAAAATGATGCCCCCTCCTCAAACGCATCCGCTCCACATCATGGCAGTATGCCGGGAACGTCGCTTAACGACGGAATGATAAGCATCCAACAACTGATGAATGAAGTGGAGAAAGCACAAATTTCCAAACCGTATTCGATTATTTATCCAACGCGCGAAGATGATGTATTCATCATTTCCAAGGGGAGCAATACCGGAGTGACAGGCTTAGACGTAAGCCCTTATGACGAAATGACAGCTTATTTCGATCAATACAGCGGAAAGTTGATTTCGAAGGTAGGTTATGCGGACTATGGCCTTTTAGCAAAATGGTTTACTTGGGGCATCCCGTTGCATGAAGGTCATCTATTCGGTTGGCCGAATAAACTGATCAACTTGGCTGTTTGCCTTTCCTTCTTACTCGTCATTTTATGGGGAATTACCACGTGGCTATCCCGTATAAAAGAAGGTAAAATCTCGGCTCAACCGGCAGCTTCAAACAGTTTTTCATTTGGCCTTACCGTCTTTATGGTGATTTTAGGACTTGTCATGCCGCTATTTGGGATTTCTTTAATGCTTGTTGTTATTATTGAATGGATTTTGTACATCAACACGAAAACCGGCAAATCAAAAAAAGCGACCGTATGAAAAATATGGTAACATTAACTCAACATCAAACCGTTCAGACAACGGCCATAAAAATGTAGACGGAAATCAAAATGAAGGAGTCAGGAAACATGATTGTCGAACAATACGCATTTTGGCGCCGTATTGACGCGCCCGGGCACGATGCCTGCCGGCTGATTCGGCATGACCGCGGCTGGACGCTTCAAGGAACTGCCATATACCGCCATGCAGCCGGCCCCGCCTGCCTGCATTACCGCACTTCATGCAATTCCGCCTGGGAAACGACGGAAGGTGAAGTGCACGGCTGGTTGGGCGACCGGGAAATTCAGTATCGAATCACAAGAGAGGGAACGGTTTGGAAGCTGAACGGCGCGGCGATCCCCGGGCTTGAACCGTTCGTCGATCTCGATCTCGGCTTCACCCCCGCCACCAATCTCCTGCCGCTGCGCAGAGCTCCCATTCCGCTGAATCAATCCGCCGATATGTCCGCGGCCTGGTTGGATGTGGACAGCGGAACGCTGAAGGCGCTGCCGCAAAGTTATAAGCGCCTCTCCGAAACGATCTACGAATACAAAGCTCCGACTTTCGAATATGAAGCTTTGCTCGAAATGGCGCCGAACGGCTTTGTTCGGCAATACCCCGGACTTTGGGAAGCGGAGCCGGAAATGCATTCCGGCGGTTAAATTTCAATCGCCCATGTTCCGCCGCACACAAAAACCCCCTCCAAACCGTTTTGTTTGGAGGGAGGTGTGCACGAACCCGTATTCATATCGGCCCGGTTTAAGCCTGCCTTGCCTCCAGCCGCTTCGCAACGACGGACAGCAGGAAGTTGACCGCAAAATAGATCAATCCGGTCAGCAGCAAAATCGGTATGACGTTGTTCACATCCCGCGCTGCGACGATCTGCGCGTTGTGCATCAGCTCGGCGAGTGAGATGATAACCGCCAGGGACGTGTCCTTGAGCAGCGAGATGAACTGGCTGACCATCGGCGGCATCATGCGGCGCAGCGCCTGCGGCAGGATGACATGCCACAGCGCCTGCACGTAGGTAAGGCCCGATGAGCGGGCCGCTTCCATTTGGCCTTTTTCGATCGAGTTCAGTCCGCTGCGCACGATCTCCGATATCATCGCCGCCTCGAACACGGTCAGCGCCGCGATGGCGGCATTTTGCACGCTCATCTTGATGCCGATCTCCGGCAGCGCGAACCGGGTAAAAAAGATGATCAGCAGCAGAGGCAGGTTGCGGACGATTTCGACAACCAGCGCCAGCACCCACGAAACGACCGGTATCCGCGCGTAACGCAGCGTCCCGACGACGCAGCCGATCAGAAAGCTGAGCACGATCGCCACAACAGCCACCTGCAGCGTCACTGCCAGCCCCTGCATGAGAAACTTGAGATTTTCCGGAGCATATGCCTGAGCAAAATTCACTGTGCGGCCCCCCTTTCTTCAACACTTTCCCGTATTGATTCCGGATGCTTCCTTAATGGTGGCGAGCCATCCGTTTTTCCAAATACCGTACGCCGAAGCTGATCGGGATCGTCAGCACCAAATAAAACAGCGCAACAAATATATACACGTCAAACGTCACAAACGTCCGGGTCGAGATGATATCCGCGTAATACATCAAGTCGAGTCCGGCGACAACCCCGAGCACGGACGAGTTTTTCACGAGATTGAGAAATTGGTTGCCAAGCGGCGGAATGACCACCCGGATCGCCTGCGGCAGCACGATATAACGCATCGTCTGGATATACGTCAAACCCGACGAGCGGGCCGCCTCCGTCTGTCCCTTCGCTACCGCCTGAATGCCCGCGCGCACCGCCTCGGCAATAAAAGCGGCCGTATATACCGTCAGTCCGATCGTTCCGGCGACGAAGCCGTCCAAAGGTCTGCCGAGCGCCGGCGAAGCGAGGAAGAAGAAATATACAACGAGCAGCAGAGGAATATTGCGGATAAATTCGACATAAACGGTGCCGAGCCAGTTCAGCGCTTTGACCGGCGCGATCCGCATGACGGCAATGATCGTGCCCAGAACAAAACTCGCGATCAGCGCGATCAGGCTGACTTCAATCGTGCCCAGAAATCCTTTCATAAACGTATCCCAATACTTGATTAAAATGCTCCAATTGATCACAGACCCGTCCCTCCTTTCCGGCAAAACGTGCGCCCTTACAACGTAAGCAGGATGAGCCCTGTCAAGCGGCTCATCCTGATCCTATGGACGCTTATTTGCTCGGCTTCTCGCCGATCCACTTCTCATACATCTTGTCATATTCGCCATTCGACTGCATTTCCTTCAGCATATCGTTAACCACCTTCAGGAACCCGCTGTCGCCTTTGCGCACGGCCATGCCGTACGGCTCGTCGGTGAACGTTCCGCCCACGACGGCGTAGTTCGGATCCTGCTTGGTCATGCCGTACAAGATCGCATTGTCCGTCGTCAGCGCATCGCCCTGCCCGGCCTTCAGCGCCGTAAAGGCATCCTGATAGTTTTCAAACTCCAGCACGGTGGCGTCCGGCGCTTTGGCGCGAATATTTTGCGCGGAAGTCGAGCCTTTCACCGTCAGCACCTTGGTGCCTTTCTTCAAATCGTTGATCGATTGGATCGGGCTGCCCTTCTTGACGAGCAGCGATTGGCCCGCTTTGAAGTACACGTCCGTGAAGTCGACCTGCTGCTTGCGCTCCTCGTTGATCGTCATCGTGGCGATGATGATGTCGATCTCACCGTTTTGCAGCATCGGAATTCTCGTCTTCGAGGTCACTTCCTTCAGTTCCAGCTTGTTCTCGTCCCCGAGCACCTTCTTCGCAATCGCTTTGGCCATGTCGATATCGAAGCCCTCCACATTGCCGGACGCGGGGTCTTTCAAGCCGAACAGCTTCGTATCGTATTTAACCCCGGCCACGAGCTTGCCGCGCTTCTTGATATCGTCGATCGTCTTGCTTCCGGAGCTGGCCGTATCGGCGGGCGCTCCTCCTTGCGGCTGCGCCGCTTGATTGGTATTGTCCTTCGTTCCGCAAGCGGTCACGAGAGATACAGCCAGCGCGAGCACCATGCTCGCCTTCCACATTTGTCCCAGTTTCATACCCTTTTTCCCCTTTCTTATTTACGATATAAATATTTAGTGATGTAAAAGTCGGCTGAGGAACGTGCGCGCCCGCTCTTCCCGCGGATTCGCAAAAAATTCGTCCGGAGCCGCCTCCTCCACAATCTGCCCCTGGTCCATAAACACGACCCGGTCCGCCACCTCGCGGGCGAAGCCCATTTCGTGGGTGACGACGACCATCGTCATCCCTTCCTGCGCCAAATTGCGCATGACATCGAGCACCTCGCCGATCATCTCCGGATCGAGCGCCGACGTCGGCTCGTCGAACAGCATGATCTTCGGCTTCATCGCCAGTCCCCGGGCGATCGCCACCCGCTGCTGCTGCCCGCCGGACAACTGGGACGGGTACGAGTTCGCTTTGTCGGGAATGCCGACCTTCTTCAAGTAAAACATCGCCGTTTCGATCGCTTCCTCGCGAGGAACGCCGAGTACCTTGGTCGGAGCGAGCGTAATATTTTCCAGTACGGTTTTATGCGGATATAAGTTAAAATGTTGAAATACCATGCCGATGTCGCGCCGCAGCTTGTTGATATCCGATCTGCGGTCATTGACGGCGACGCCGCCCACCGTCAGCTCTCCGTCCGAGATCGTCTCCAGCCGGTTGATGCAGCGAAGCATCGTGCTTTTGCCGGAGCCGGACGGGCCGATGACCACGACGACTTCCCCTTGCTTGATCGTAAGATTAATGTTTTTAAGCACATGAAACTGCCCGTAATGCTTGTTCACATTGCGAAATTCAATCAAGATGTCACACCCCTTTCTGCAAAGATTTCCATGTCATAATTTGGTTATATATATGTAATTAATTATGACATACTAATCACATGCGGTAATTGTACAACGGTAAATTGGTTTTTTCAATACTTTTTTCCACTCCCACATGTCCTTACACTATGTTTACCCTGAACCCGATACATATATTCCCTTAAAATAGCGTTTCGGCAAACGCTCTCAATTTTGAAGGAACGGCAAGCAGAAAAATCCCCGGTTGTCCGCAATTAACCCGGCGCGGTTTACAGCAGCAAAAAAGCCGCACCCTTTTGTTAAAGGGGCGGCTTTTTTGCTGCCGGCCTATTCTATTAAAGCTCCTGCAGCTTTTAAAACCTGCTGCAGCTCCGCCACATCGATGTCGGCGGGTGCGACGCCACGTTTCACGGCAATGCCGGCGGCCGAGCCGGCCGCCTGCCCGGTCGCCATGCAGCTCGGCGTCAGACGGGTCGTCGCCAGCGCCTCGTGCGAGGTCGAGATGCAGCGGCCGCCGGTCAGCAGGTTGCCGACCTGCTTGGGCAGCAGGCAGCGGTACGGGATGTCGTACGCCCCGTCCCCCTGCACCCACGCCGCCGTTACTCCTTTGCCGGACGGATCGTGGATATCGATCGGGTAGCCGCTGCGCGCGATCACATCGGCAAAGCGGCGTCCCTGCACGACATCGTCCACCTGCAGCGGGTATTGCCCGTCGATGCGACGCGTCTCGCGGATGCCGATCTGGGCGCCGACCGAGGAGATCGATGCCTTTTCAAAGCCGGGCAGGTTGTCCCTCATAAACGCCGCGACCATCAGCACCTGCTTGCGTCCAAGCTCCTCGGCTTCGGTCAAATCCTCCACGTCGGTGCCGTCAAGCCCCTGCACGCGGGTCGTATTGACGAGCACCTCGTCCTCCGCCGGCCCGGTAAAAAACAGCACCTGATCGCGGTTGATCGGCAAATTCGCCGCCTTCCAATGCTTGTAGAAGCCGAGTACGCCCGACAGCGGCAAATGCGACAGCTCGGCGAACGGCGTTTTTTTGTAAAATTCGTCCGGATGCTCCAGCATATATTCCTTCACCCGCTGCAAATCGACGCCGCGCATGCGAAACTTCATCGTCATCGGCTGCGTCAGCTTGTCGCCGTCGCGCCCTTTCAGGCAGGGAGCCCCGGCCAAATAAGCGACATCGGCATCGCCGGTCGTATCGATAAACACTTGCCCCCGCACATCGATGCGGCCCGACTTCGACGTGAGCTGCACCGATTCGATGAGCCCCTGCGCGGTGTGCACCCGGTCGACAAAGCTGTGCAAGATCAGCTTCACGCCCGCTTCCTTCAGCATGTCGAGCGCAAGCACCTTATACACCTCCGGGTGATACGGCGTAATCGTGTGCACGAAGCCGACGGTGTCGCGCACATGTCCCGGAGACGCCCCCTGCTGCATAAGCCGGTCGATAATCTCCTGGGCAATCCCGGCAATCACCTGCTTGCCCCCGGTCGTATGGAACGTCATCCACGGGTAAACGAGCGCCGCGGTCGACATCCCCCCGATAAAGCCGTATTTTTCGATCAGCACGGTTTTCGCCCCGCTTCGCCCGGCCGCAATGGCCGCATTGACGCCCGCCGGACCGCCGCCCACCACAACGATATCCGCTTCGATTGTTTTGTCCATCGGTTGATCTCCCCTTCGTACGAATCGTTTGGTTCTCATTATAAAGTGCGGGGAGGTTTCCATTTAGTTTAAAATTGGTTTAAAATTAAAGCTAATCATCATGCCGGGAGGTGGCGCCGATGCCGCGAAAACGCATTACGCTGCAGCACCTGGCGGACGAGCTGGGGCTGACGATTCAAACCGTTTCCAAAGCTTTGCGCGGGCTTCCCGGCATGTCCGAAGAGACGCGCAGCGAGGTTGTCCGGCTCGCGCGCAAGCTCGGGTACTTGACGAAGGATCAGAAACAATCGCTCAGTCTGGAGCGCATTTCGCCATATCCGCTCATGCAGCGTCGGTTCGTGCTGATCCAAAACGAGCAGTCGCTGAACTTCAACCGGCTGCTGCTGCAGGGGCTCCACGAACGGTTTATGGAGTTCGGCCACCTCGTGCAGCCGCTGCTCGTCCCGCCGGGGCTTACCCCCAGGCGGTTCGAGGCTTGGGCGGAGGAGCAGGGGCTGGACTACGCCGAGGGAGTGTTTATCGCGCCGCGCATGGGCGGAGACTGGCTCGAGCGGAAGCTGCTCGCGCTGCCGATGCCGCGCATCATGCTCAATTTTCCGCCGCCGGAATCGAGAGTGGACAGCGTCATCTGGGACGTGTACGAGGCTATGTACCAGGCGGTGCGGCATCTGATCCGCCTCGGACATCGGCGGATCATGTACGTCGGCGACGCGGAGAGCCAGCGCGGCTTCGTGCTGCGCTGGCAGGCGTTCGCCGAAGCGATGAAAGAGGCCGGGCTGGCCGCGCCGCCCGAGGAGCACTGCCTGCGGCGCGAGGCCGGCGGCGGCTGGCTCGGCGATTTCGCCGAGCTGTACCGCCGCGCGCAGCCGACGGCCGTGATCTGCGGCATCGACGAGGAGGCCGCGCCGGTTTATTTCCGCCTGCGCGAGCTCGGCGCCGCGGTGCCGCAGACGTGCTCGTTCGTCGCGCTGCTGAACGAGCAGACGGAGCAGCTGCCGCTGTGCACGCGGCCGCAGCTGCTTATTCGCGAGGCGGGCTACCGCGCCGCCGACCGGATGCTGTGGCGGCTCGCCAACCCGCAGCTGCCTTACGAGCACATCCGGCTGCGCGGCGAGCTGTTCGTCGGCCGAACGACGCAGAAGCTGTAGCCGCGGAAGGCGGCGGCTCGCTCCGGTGGGCGCGGGGTATGACCGATGACCCCGCTTCGCCGGGGCTCATATGCCGGGCTTTTGTCCGAAACCCGATTCGCCACAAGCCGCCTTCGGGCATCATCTTCCAGACGGACACTGCTTCCGTTATTAAGCTCAATTCGACGCTTTTTCGGGCTCATCGGACATACGTTCCGTTATTCGTACTAAAATAGCGCCTTTTGTGATCGTTTGCAGCAAATAGCGCATCCTCGGTCCGGGAATCACCGCCGGCAAGCCGATCCAGGCAAATAGCGGCTTTTCTATCCGCATGGCTGTAGTCCTCCCCCTGATCCGGATTTCTTGTGCCCCACTAGCACCCTCCCCATCAAATCCGCTTGTTTGCCGCTTTCTGCCAACCGCCGCCGCCGCAACAATTCCACCGTCCACTCCGCCTCTCCTTGCCGCCCATGCATATTTGCGCCGCGCTTCTGAAACGATAACTGGGCAAGCAACTTTTTCAAGTTAGGAGGCTCTAGACATGGGGCGGGACGATAATCAGTACACGCGCGACAAAAACAAGCAGGCATCCCCGCAAGCGCCGCGCCGCGAAATGGCTTCGCAGCAGCCGGACACGGAATGGGCCAACGAGCTGGGAGAGAAATATGAGTTGGAAACGAGGCCCGGCTTTCCGCCTACCGGCGTAAGACGGAAGGATTAACCCGCAGCCACATCCAAAAAAAAGGACACATGCCATGTGCACCCAAAAAAGCGCACGGAACCTGTGTCCTTTTTCTATGGGCCGCTCATCCGGCCATCCGTTGCGCCGCACCCTTACACGGTTTATGATGTGGATATAAGCATTCCGTCGAAAGGAGATGCCGTATGGCCGATCATAAACACCGCGGTTACAAACCCGCCCCGCCGGACGGACGCGAACGGGCGTTTATCCCGCTGCCCGCGGATACGCTGGAGGATAAGGAAGCGAAGCTGGCTGCGGAAAACCGGCTCCGCAGCTGGGTGGACGAAGCGTACGAGGAGTTTGAGAAACGCGGCGGTTTCGACAATCTTCCGGGCAAAGGCAAGCCGCTGGAAGTGCCGACGGGCGACGTATGGGAGTCGATTTTGAAGCAGGCGAACGTGCCGCCGCCGTGGATCTTGCTCAGGCAGGAAGTGAAAAAAGGAATGGAAGAGATGCTGGAGCTGCTTCAGCGCACGCCGGAGCATCCTCACATCGACGAGCTGATCGCCGAGATCAACAAGCAGATCGAGGAGCTGAACCGGCAGGCTCCGAGCTTGTCGCTGCACCGCCGCAAAGTGACCCGGGAGACGATTGCCGCAGAGTATGGACGGTGGGTATAGACGTTCGGCCATTCAACAGCGGCTCCTGAAGGCGAGACCGGCCGCGCCGCCTAGTCCAGCGAGAAGCGGTACCCGAAGCCGCGCATACTCGGCACCCTCGGTTGCAAATAGACTTTAAACGCCAGCGACCGCGTTACGCATTTTCGAACATGGACAACGCGTACCTTTTTCCATAAAGAAGATCATACTGCACCATCTGGTAGTCGCGCAGCAGCTCCTGCTGATCCGCATTCAGATGCAGGGACGGCTGTCCCGCCTTGTCGATATATACGCTTCGCGTCAATCCGGGCAGCTGCTGCCGCACCGTCTCCAGCATTTGATAAAACGGCGGAAGCTGCAGTCCGGCGAGCCGGAACAAAAGCGGGCCGAAAAACGACGGCGACACGGTGCCCAGACGTTCCTGCTGCAAATGAAAATTCGCCGCTACGAGCAGCGGAGTTTCGTGCATAAACTGCTGCTGCTGTTCTTCGGACATGCCTGCCGTTCCTTTCTGGAACGTCGCATCGTCGAGAGCGGGCAGATGGTCTCCGAATACAAGGACAATCGTCGGCCTGTTGACGTCTTGAATCGAGTCGACCAAATATTGGATCGCCTTGTCGGTCGCCGCCGCGTTGTAAGAGTAGCTTTCCAGCTCTTCCTGCGCATTTCCGGACAACCCGCTCGCGGCAATGCGATCCGGACTTTGTATGGGCAAATGGTTTTGCATCGTCACCAGATGGACGAATTGAGGGCCGTCCCCGGAGTGAAGCACATCGACCACTTGCTTGACCGCCGACATATCGGAAATAAAGCCCCCTTCGCCCAGTTTGTCTTTATAAGCGATGTCATCCTGCGTAATAAACCGGTCGAAGCCCAATGTCGGGTAAACGCGATTGCGATTGTAAAACGTTCCGTCAAACGGATGCACCGCCGTCGTGTTATAGCCTTGCGATTTCAGGATGCTGACAATCGACGGGAAGCTGTTTTGTTTGACCAGAAGCTGCTGGTAAGGGGTTGCCCCTTCGGTTAAGAACGACATGGAAAGTCCGGTCAGCGCCTCAAACTCCACATTCGACGTTCCTCCGCCGAACATCGGGGACAGCGCATATCCTGACGGATAAGTTTCCTGGTATTTATGCAAACTACTCATTGGATCTTCGCTGAAAGTTATGCCGGAAAGCCTCGTCGGGTCGAATAAAGACTCATCCATCACGTAGACGATGTTCGGCTTATCCGCCGGGCCTGCGGCATCCTGCGCCGGGGTTGAATACTTTTGCGCTATTTGTTCTACGGCCGCCTCGCTGTAGCCGGGCGGTTCGTTTTGCATTTTGGCGCCGAAATTTTGCAGGAAAGCGATCATAAATCCGTTGAGCAGGTAATTTTCTTTCTGGTTCCAGTTATGGTCCACGACCCCCATCTTCGAAAGCGGCTTGGCAAATACGGCGTTTTGCATATTGAAGCAGAAAAACACCGTAAAAGCGAAGACGGCGATGCAGCAGATCCGGTAAGGCATGTTCTTCTTCGCTCCCGGAATCTTCAAGGTGCCGATCAGGATCAGCACGGCAAGCACGATGGCGGCAATGACCTTGCCGGGAGACGCAATATTCCGGGCGATGTTCATAAGCTCCGACAGATGCCGAAGCTGATTTAAATCCCACGGATAAATCGGCTCTCCCAGCAGCTCCAGCTTGTGATACTGGCTGAACGTCAGCGCCCCGAACGCGGCTGTCGCCAGCCCTATCGCAAAATAAGTATTGTTGAACAAGCCGTCCAGCCCCAGAATAATGGCAAACAAAATCGCTACGGACAGCGCGTACAAAGGCTTATGATCGTTAATCCAATAAATAAAGTTGTCCTGGAACGGTTTCAGCGATGCATATTGAAGCGACAAAGCCAGCACATTGGCCGTCAAAAAGGATAGAAGCAGGCTCCATATCCCATTTGATCGTTTCATCTTATCACCCTCCTTTTGGCTAACAACCCCCGTGTCTTTTGTCCGCAGTTCAAAAAAAGGCAGAAGAGCCCTCTTGTGACAGGCTCCTCCATAAAGTTGCGGACTCAGTTTTTACAATTTCATAATATTATCTTTACATGAAATTAACATTAATGCCGGCTGAATGATTACTGAAAGTTAATTTCCTTATTTCGGAAAATTACCGCATGCAAAAAATCCCGGCGCGGCCGAAAACGGCTGCAGCCGGGATGTCCGGGGCGGTCGGCCCCAAGCTCAACCCAATTATTCGTTTGTCCCTTTCGTACTCTCGTAAAGCTGCCGCACCTGCGCGTCCGTCAGCGCGTAGTTGTACAACCTCACGTCGTCGATGGCGCCGATCCAGGCTCGTGTATCTCCCGATTTCGGCTTGCCGATTCTGAGTACGTTCGTTCCGTCAATATTGTACACATCCGTAAGCAATCGCCTTCTCACTTCTTGCCCATCGATGTAGATTTTCGCCAGATTGCCCTTCCTTTGGACGGTCACATGCGTCCAGCCTCCCGCTTTAACCACGACGCCGTCGGTTCCTGTCAAAGCCTCCGCTCCGTCACCGCCGACGCGGAAGTTCATTTTGCCGAACCCTTGAGTCCGAACATACCAGCCTCTGGCGGCTGCCCCTACATCTCCGTACCAAAGCAGCGTCATAATGTCGTCGATCCGGTCCGGCTTCACCCATAAGGAAGCGGTGAATTCCCCTTTGCCGAATGCGAGACCTTCACCGTTTTTCACATCGACATAACCGCCGTTAAACTGCAGCGCCTGACCTGCTTTGCCCGCTACCGGAACAGTCCCGTTTGCCAGACCGTCGTTATGTTTTCCGCTCACGTCGGGCACCGTGCCGTCCGGTCCGATCTGGTCGAAGCTCCAGTGGCCGACGAGCTCTCCCTTCGGCAGCGTTTTGCGGACGGTGATCGCGTATTCGGCGAGACGTTTTCCTTTCGGCGATTCCACCGTCACGTTCACCCGCGTATCCCGTTCCGGGGCAAGCCGGACGATTTCGGCCTCCCCTCTGGCCACGGCGACTCCGTTCACCTTAACAACAGCCTCCGAATGCATCGGCAGTCTCGGCGCCAGCCCGACCTCCGTCACATCCTCCCTGACGTTCAGCGTGTAATCGAAGATGCCGGCGGACAACTTCGGACTAAGCTCGCCCGTATCCGTCTCCAGGCTCTCCAGCTGAGTGCCGTCGGTCAGCCACTCCAGATTCATCCGCGCGGCCCGGATGCCGTACCCTTTCTCGTACAGCACATGAATCGTTTGGTCCGGGGCGACGGCCACCTCGGAATACGCGCCTTGGCCCGGCTGAACGGATTTGCCGTACGCCCATGTTTTCCCGTCGTCCTCGCTCATGCGCAGCGTAATGTTTTGCCGGTCGGCCGGATCGTTGGCATTGATGAACAAAATGCGGTTATGCCCCTTGCCGCGGCCGAACGAATATCGGGCCGAGCTGCCGAAATTGCCCGGATCGATCAGCGTTTCGTCCAGCGTCGGCACACTCCAGCCATCGATCCCGGTGGCACTGACCGTGACGGCCCGCCGCTTCGCCGAGTTGCGCATATTGAGCATGACCGAGCCGTCCTGCAGCTCGACCGCCGTCGTCTCGCCCGGACTTCTCACCTCCGGCGTATCGTAAACAATCTCTCCCGCCTGCCACGACTGGCCGTGGTCATCGCTGTACACCGTCGCTACGACGGAAGGGCTATGGCTCGTATCGGTCGCTCCGTTCGCCAGCCATACCGGCGCCAGCAGCCGGCCGCTGCGCAGCTCGATGCCGTGCCCCGGCCCCGCCGCGATCACCTTCCAAGGAAAAGGCTTCGGCTGCTGGCCGTCTTCGCGGAACCGGTTCATCGTCGTTTGCGTGATATTCACGGGAGCGGACCAGGTCTGCCCTTCGTCGGTGCTTGCCGCATAAAACATCTCATGGTAATTTTTGCAGTACAGGAAGTGCACAACATCTCCGTCCTGCTCCGCTATCATCAGCGGATTGTTATAAGTGATGTTTTCGGAAGGCGCATTTTTCACCACCACCTGCAGCGGCCCCCACGTTCTGCCCCCATCCGCGCTTCGTTTCACGACCAAATCGATCTTGGCCCAGTCGCTGGCCGAATTTCTCGCCTCCGCATAGGCGATCAGCGTCCCTTTTCGCGTCACAACAAGCCCCGGGATACGTACGACGGGGTAACCTCCTTCGCCCGGTATAAACAACTCCTGCTCTGCAAACTGCGGTTTTTTCGCCACGTGCCCCTTCTCCTTCTTCAATTCTTCTGCAGCCCCGATGTTCTCAACTCCTCCGATAAGCATGACTGCGGCCAGCACAGCGGCAGCAGCTCTTTTCCAAATGGCGGACAGCATACCTTATTCCTCCTCGATAATCGGGATTCGGCGACCTCTACAATGAAATGATCCGGATTTACCTGGCTTTGTTCTGCTCGATGTATCTGTTTAATTTTTCTTCGTTTTCGCGCAGCACCGTGTTGATGTCCTTCTCGCCTTTCACAATCGGAGCGATGGACGCCCCGCCCATCATTTTTTGCGCTTCCTCGTCGTACCTGCTGACCGGATAAGCTTTGGCCGGCTGGGACAGGAAGGCCGCCTTCAGGTTTTTCCCCTGGAGGCTCGGGACGGCTTGCCCGAACTGCTCTTCGATGCTTTTGCCGGTCAATACCGGAAACCGCGCATGTCTGGCCATATCCGTCTGCACTTCCTCCGAAAGCACCGTCGCAATGACCTGGAACGCCTGATCTTTATATTTGCTCTGCCTTGTGACGTGCAGGATCCATTCGTCGACACCCATCGACGTGTTCGGCGACTCCGGAAATTGCGGATACTGCACCATATCCCAGTTCAGCCCCGCCGCATCCTTGAACAGCGGCAGCCGGTTAAGGCCCGGCAGCATGGCAAGCGTCTTGTCCTTCATAAACTGCGTTTCCGCAGCGGCGCCCAGCTTGTACTCTCCGTTACCGGGAATCGTGTAGACCGTTTTCAGCAGCTCATACACCCTTCTCCAGCCGTCGCTGTTTACAAGCGCCTTCTCCGTTTTCGGATCGACCATGCCGAGGCCTTTGGCCGAGGCGACGCGGAAGGAATAGTCCGGCTCGAGGCCGCGGTAACCGACCCCGCCGTCCGTTTTCGTCAGCTTGCGGGCGAGCTCGACGGTTTCGTCCCACGTCATCCCGTCTTTCGGATAAGGGACGCCGAACCGGTCGAACAGATCCTTGTTGTAATAAAGCGCGTGAAAATGCATCGTCCACGGGATGCCGATCAATTGATCGAAGCCGCTTGCGCTTTTTACCGATTCGACGGCGGCTTTGTTCAGCTTGGTCAGATCGAAGCCGAACTTGCGGATCAGCGGTTCCATGTCGTCCTGCAGATCCAGCGTCGTCAGGCGGTGAATGAGCGGATTGGCCGTCATGACCAGGTCGGGAGAGATCCCCGCCGCGACCACTTTGTCCAGCGACTGGTCTTTGGCCCCCGTATCGATAATTTCCAGCGTGATGTGCGGATATTTCTTTTTCACCGGCTCGATGATGTATTTATCCAGCTCGCCCGGTCCGAACCAGCCCTTGGTGACGGCGAATTTGAGCGTGACCGGTTCGTTTGCCGGCTTCGCTTGCTCCTGGCGGCCCGCCTCTCCATTCGGGCCCGTTTGCGGAACGCTCGCCCCGCCGGAGCATCCTTGCAGCGCCATGAGCAGCAGCGCGAGCGCCGCGACGGTACCGGCGCTTTTTTTCATGAGCATGTGTGCACTCCTTTCTTTGCAAGCTGGAACCGGACTCCTTGCAAGACCGAATTGTTTCCGCTTTCAATTCATGACATCCTGCCCCCTTCCGCGCTTATTTACGACGATTTTACTGCTTTCCGCCGCTGTGTTTATTGCAGTATTTAATCCGAATATTTCATTTTTCGAAAATAAATTTCCAGTTATAATGAGGGAAAGCCAGGCTGCAAATGGAGGGAGAATATGTATCCGCGATACTATTTCGAGTACCCGAACATGAACACCCGCTTTCCTTTTTATATGAAAAAGAAACGGTATACGAACGCGATTCCACCCCATCGGCACGATTTCATCGAGTTTTCGCTTGTGCTTGAAGGGCGCGGCAGCGAGTTCATCAACGGGGTCGAACACGTGATGCTGCCCGGTACGACGGTGCTTCTTCTCCCGCACCAAATTCATCATTTCCGTTCGCACCCGGACGATCCGCTGCTCATGTTCATTTGCAATTTCGGCACGGAGCTGCTGACGGAAGGCCCCGAAGCGGCGTGGGGGCTGCGCGATTTTATATTGGGCCGGGACCAAGCTCAAGCCGCGTTTGTCCATTTGGAAGGGGAGAACCGGGAGGAGGGTATACAAATTTGGGAAAAGCTGTTCAAGGAATATGAGCGCTCATTGCCGTGGAAGCCGATCGTGCTGAAGTCGCTGCTGCTCGAAGCGTTGGCCTTATTCGCTCGCAGCGGCAAGATTGCCGCACCGGAGGACCGGAGCTTCTGGGACAAACCCGCATCCAAAACAGCGAAAGGCATCTGGCCGATTGTCCAATACGTTCATGAGCACTACCTGGAGCCTTTGACGCTGGAGACGCTGTCCAAGCAATTCGGGGTACATCCGGTGCACATCAGCAAAATGTTCGGCGAGCAATACGGACTCCCGTTCGCCATGTTTCTTCGCGAGCTCCGCATTCGGCATGCCTGCAGCCTGCTGCTCACCTCCGACATGCCGATCGCGGAAGTCGCGTACGAATCGGGCTTTTCCTCCTATCCGACGTTTTCCCGTACTTTTCTGCGAATCAAAGGGACCACCCCCCGCGAGTATCGGGAGAAGCGGAATTGGTAGTAAAAACTCAAAAAAGCTTGAACCGGGGCATCCCTGCTTTCCGGTTCAAGCTTGTATCCTGCTTATGGCCAGCCGCGCATTTACGGCATTACATCTCCCGAATTCGGACCCAGCGTCTGGCCGGTGAACAGATTGCCGTCCGGCTCGGACGCGAGCAGAACCGCCGTCGGAGCGACCTCTTCCGGCAAACCGAAACGCGGAATCGCCAGCTCCTTCTTTTTCCGCTCCTTCCATGCGGGATCGATCCGCTCAACCAGCCTGGTCTCAATCGGGCCGGGCGCAATACAGTTAGCCGTAATGCCGTACCGGCCCAGCTCCAGCGCAACCGATTTGGTAAAGCCGATTACGCCCGCTTTGGCAGCGGCATAATGGCTTAATTCGTAACCTCCCTTTTGCGCGATTTGGGAAGCGATGTTGATGATTCGGCCGTAGCGACGGTCGATCATATGAGGAACAACGGCCCTGGTCATCAGGAAAACGGACTTTAAATCGACCTCGATCATACGATCCCACATTTCGACGGACATCTCGTGCACCAGGCTTTGCGTCAGGATGCCCGCATTGTTCACCAGGATATCGATCCGTCCGAACCTGGAGATCGTCCGTTCGACGAAGCCGCCGACGAAAGACTCGTCGGTAACATCCCCTTGGACGGCCATTACCTGGCACCCGCAGCTCTCCAATTCCCGAATGACCGCATCCACTTCCTCTTGCGGCTGGTTGTAATAATTGATCGCCAGATCGGCGCCTTCTTTGGCGAAGGCCAAGGCGATAGCTTTCCCGATCCCTTCACCCGCTCCGGTGATGACGGCGGTCTTGCCTTTTAAACGCATATGCCACTCCCCTCCCCTGATGTCCGCTAGAAATGAATAACCAGCTTAATGACGCCGTCCTTCTGGTGCTCGAACAGCTCGTAGGCTTCAAGCGCTTCGTCGATAGGCATCCTGTGGGTGATCATGCTGTTCAGAGACAAACGATGGTGCTTGACAAGCCGAATGAGCTGCAGCATCCGTTCCCGCCCTCCGGGACAAAGCGTGGTGACGATCCGGTGATCGCCCATCCCGCCGGCGAACGTCTCGATCGGAATGGTCACATGCCCGGAGTAAATCCCGACGCTGGAAACCGTGCCGCCCCTCCGTATGACCTTCATGCAGTTCTCGAACGTCGTCTGGCTGCCCAGCGCTTCAATCGCCACATCCGCTCCTTTGCCCTCGGTCAGCTTCATGATCTCTTCGACCACATCGATCTTGCGAAAATCGAGCACCGCATCGGCGCCCATTTTTTCCGCGATCTTCAGACGTTCCGGATTGCCGTCCACGCCTATGACAAGGCTTGCTCCTTTCAGCTTGGCGCCCGCAATGGCGCAAAGCCCTACAGGGCCGCAAGCGAAGACGACAACCGTATCGCCGACCTGAATATCGGCTTTCTCCGCCGCAGCGATTCCTGTCGAACCGATGTCCGACACGAGCAGCACGTCTTCGTCGCCAAGCTCGTCCGGCACCTTGGTCAAGTTAAACTCCGGGAACGGCATTTTGAAATATTCCGCATGCGTTCCGTCGACCGTATTTCCGAGCCTCCAGCCTCCGGGATGCCGATGGTCCCCCTCCGGCCCAATACACTGGGACGATAATCCTTTCTGGCAGTAGTAACACTGTCCGCAAGGCGTACAGGAGCCGCACATCACCCGGTCGCCGACCCGGAACCCGCGAATACCTTCGCCGATTTCGTGAATTACGCCCACATGCTCGTGCCCCAGCACCCGGCCCTCATCCACCGGATGCTCGCCGTGCAGAATGTGAATATCCGTACCGCAAATCGTTGTCGAGGTAGTCCGGATGACCACCTCGCCCGGGCCCGCCTTCGGAATCGGCTTATATTCCAGCACAGGCTTCCCTATTCCGCGAAACACAACGGCCTTCATCCAGCCGTCCGGGGCCGGCACCCCTTTGATCACTTTCTCAGCCGTATAGTCCGCTATCGTCATAACGTTTTCTCCCCCGCTTCCTTAGGCATGAATGATTTCCATCTTCGACAAATCCGCTTTGGCGCCCAAAATCGCCTGAAAGGAATGAAGCGATTGAAGCAAAGCGTCCGCCTCAACCGATTTCATGATAAAGACCACTTGGGACCGCCGTTCGCATGATTCCGGCCAGGCAGACAGATGTTCGGGCGGGTGGATGATATGCTGAACCCCGTTAAGCAGGACCGGGCCCGGGCCCCCGACATCAAGCAGCCCCTTCACCCGCATGATCTTGTCTCCGTGTGCATGAAGCAGCATGCTGAGCCACAGTCCGAACGCATTCCAATCGATCGGCCGGTCGAAGGTTAGCGATAAGGAGCGCGCAGCCTGCTGCGGGTGGGAGGGAGCGGGCGCCGGCAGCCCTGCGCCCCAAATCAAGTCCCTCCCCGTCCCCGGCCCGGAAAACAAACGTCCGGCATCCGTCTCCCCATATACGGCAATGGCGATTTCAGCCAATGGATTGAGCCGAGAGATCTCGCTCATCACCTCGGCCTTGGTTTCCTCCGAAACCAGATCGGTTTTCGTAATGACGATCCGGTCCGCCGCCGCCACCTGCTTCGCGGTTTCCGGATGCCGCTCCAGATGAAGCCCGGCGTTTACGGCATCCACAACGGTAATGATCCGCTCGACTTCGTAATGATGCTGCAGCACGGGGTTGGACAGAATCGTGAACAAAATCGGCGCCGGGTCGGCGAGCCCGCTCGTCTCAAGCACGACCCGCTCCAGACCGGGAATTTCGCCGCTCTGATCCTTGTTCAGCAGATCGGTCAATTCCTTGACCAGGTCCTCCCGCACCGTGCAGCATAGACAGCCCCCGCTGATCAGGCGGGCCCGCTCATCAACTTGTCTCAGCAGATGGTGATCGAGTCCCACTTGACCGAACTCGTTGACCAGAACGGCCGTATTGCGCAGGGAAGGATCCTTCAGCATATTCACAAGCAGCGTCGTTTTGCCGCTTCCGAGATATCCGGTTACGATGGTTACAGGCCGTTTCATGGCTGCCGCCCCCTTCTTTGCTGTGCTTAATCGCCGGCCCCGTTCAAGTAAGCGTTAAGACCGGGATCGAGCGGGTCCAGCGGCCTTCCGGCGAGCTTCTCCGCCTGGGCCCATAGCCCGCCTAAATCCTGTACGATTTCCGAGCGCCCCTTCTTGTCGCGGACGATAAATTTAACCCCGTTCCAGTCCTCGACCTTCAGTCCGTAATACGCAAGCACCCGGTTCGCCAGCCGGATGCGCCGATGGCGCTCCCGTGGCTCCGATCCGGAAGATGCCGCCGCACCGGTCGTACGTTTACGGTCCGTCCAATGAATTTGCAGTACCGACTCTCCGCAAAGCACGCACATAGGATCCGCCCCTCGCCGGTTCTATAGGTTCCTTGGAAATCTTTCTTTATAGTCCCTGGCGATTTCGTCAAAAGTCGCCCAGCGCACGCCCTCGTGGCTGTTGATATATTCGATGATGCGCTCATGCATCATAAGCACCTGAGGCCTGCCGCTGACGTCGGGATGGATCGTCATCGTAAATACGGCATAATCGTTCTCCCGGTACACCCAGTCGAACTGGTCCTTCCACATCTGCTCGATATCTCTCGGATTCACGAAGCCGTGGCTGTTCGGCGATTTCTTAATGAACATCATCGGCGGCAGATCGTCCAGATACCAGTTGGCCGGAATTTCGATCAGATCCGTTTCTTGCCCCCGAACCAACGGTTTCATCCATGTCTCCGCCGGCTGCTCGTAGTCGATATTGGTCCAGCTGTCCCCCACCCGCACATAGTAAGGCGAAAAATCGTTATGCATCAGGCTGTGATCGTACATAATGCCGTGCTTGAGCAGAAGCTCGTTCGTAATTTTGGAAAATTCCCACCATGGAGCTACGTATCCGGTGGGCCGCTTACCCGAAACCTTCTCGATGAGGTCGATACATTTGAGCAAAATGGTCTCTTCCTGCTGCGCCGTCATCGCGATTGGGTTCTCGTGGGAATAACCGTGCAATCCGATTTCATGCCCCGCTTCGACGACCATTTTCGTCTGCTCCGGGAAGGTTTCGATCGAGTGGCCGGGAATAAACCACGTCGTTTTCAAATTGTACTTGTCGAACAGCTTCAGCAAACGGGGCGTGCCGATCTCGCCGGCAAACAAACCGCGGGAAATATCGTCCGGGGAATCCTCGCCGCCGTACGACCCGAGCCAGCCGGCTACCGCGTCCACATCCACGCCATACGCTACCAATATTTCTTTTTTCTTCGTCATGTTCGAGCAGCTCCTTATCGGTTTATTGTGAGATTTCTTCCAATTCTTTGGACGGCGAGATTGACCTTGCTCCGAACATCAGGAGTCCCGACAGCACAAGCGGGATGACCCCGGCCAGGAAGATGGAGGATACCGTGCTGAAATGACTCAAAGCCAGCGTAAACACCAGCGATCCGAAGATCGCCCCTACCGGTCCCATCGCATTGATGAAAGCCGCTCCCGTCCCCCGGATCCGCGTCGGGAACGATTCTCCCATATAGGAATAGAGCGCCGCATAGGAACCGATCAGGAAAAATAATCCGACGCTGTAGGAAATCAGCACCGGCCAGTAGCCTTCGGCCAGGAACAGCATGAAGGAGAAGCCGAGCGCCGCCATGATCCAGGCGAAAATGATCGTTCCTCTTCTGCCGAATTTGTCGCCCAGGTAGCCATGCGTGATATACCCGACATAAGCCAGGCCGTTGGAGAAAATCAGCATAAAGAGCGAGTTGTCGAACGATATGCCTTTCCCTTCCGTAAGCACTGTAGTCGATAAGACGGAAAACATCTGGATCGCAAACCAATTGAACATATGCGCAATCCCCAGGAAAATCGTATGCTTGCGGATATCCGAAGCGAACAGCTGCGTCATCGACATTTTGGTCATTTTCTCGCTGTCGATGCCGTGCAGTTGACCGAGCTCCTTGGCCTCCTCCATTTTCCCCGCTTGAATCAGCTTCCGAACCTCGCGCATTTGCTCGTATTTGGGTGATTCCTTGAGCTTAATGCGCAGCAGCATGATGATGACGGCCGGAATCGTTCCGACGAAGAAGACCCCTCGCCAGCCGATATGGGGAAGCAGCTGAGCCGTGATAAAGGAAGCGAACAGCACGCCGATCGGCCAACCGCCCTGAATGAAGCTGTAGACAAACCCCCGCTTTTTGGCCCCGGATAATTCGGACAGGTACGTCGTATTGACCGCCTGCTCCGAGAAACCGAGCCCGGATAAAGCGCGCACGACGATCAGATAGAGCGGTCCCATCGTAAGTCCCGTAAGCCCCGAGCTTACGGCCGCCCCCGCCGTGGTCAGCATCAGCGCATTGCGCCGGCCGAAATAGTCCGTGATCGGACCGACCATCAGCGACACGATCAAGGTGGTCACCGACACCCACATGGCGATTTCGGCGCTCTTGGCCGTACTCCACCCGAACTCGCCGGACATGACGGGAAGCAGCGTTCCGAAAAGAATGAAATCATAGGTGGAGAACACCCAGGCAAAAAACGCCACAATCGATGCGTACACGATGCTGCCTTTCGATACCGTACCTTCTTCCTTCCTCACCTTCACCGTATCCGCCGTTTCCAGCCCTGCCCCTTCGACTTTCAATGCATTCGTTTCCATAGTTCCACCGCCTTTTCCTTCGTAAAATTAATGATGATACACGTCTTTCATCAATTGGCGGTTGAGGTCTCTGAGGTACGGAATTTTCCTGCGCTGGACGGCCACGAAATCCAGATCAATTTCGGACACGATGACCTCATCCGTCGCTTCGGCCTCTGCGAGAACCTTGCCGGTCGGATCGACAATCCGGCTTTTGCCGCCGAACTCCGTTTCGTTCTTCTCCGTTCCCGTCCGGTTGCACGCAATGACATACACTCCGTTTTCCAAAGCCCTTGACCGGCTCGCCACATCCCATGCGTAATAACGCTCTTTGCCGAAAGCCGAAGGGTAAGCGATGATATCCGCACCCTGTAAGGTCAAGCTTCGGGCCCCTTCGGGAAATCCGATCTCATAGCAAATTTGCAGTCCGAGCCGGGCGAAGCCAAGATCAAACACCGGCAGCTCCCAGCCTTTTGCGAATCGCAGATGTTCCTTATCCCACAGATGCGTTTTCCGGTACGAGCCGATGAAGCCTTCGGGACCGACTGCAAAAGCAGTATCGTACACGACGCCGTTCACCGCGCATTTCTCCAGGATACAGCCTACGATATAAACCTGATGCGTTCTGCATATCCTCTCCAGCCATTCCGTTGTCTCCCCGGGCACAGTCTCAGCCAGCTCCGGGTCTCTCTCCTCCACCCGGTAACCCGTATTGAACAATTCCGGCAGCACAATCAGCTTTGCCCCTTGTTCCACCGCCTGCTGAAGGAGCCTGTCGGCCTTCTCCAAATTGTTCCCTTTGCTGCCGAGTAAGCAATCCATTTGAACGGCCGCCACCTTCACGCCTTTACCCCTCCTCTAATGTAATATTTAGGTAAGAATTAATGACATAACGTGTTGCGTATGTCCTTACGCATATTAAAACACAGAGGACAAGAAAGGCACAATATAAGCGACTCGTAAAACCTATGCATTTACGCATAAGTCATGAAGGCATAAAACATAACATCAGAAATGTCGGTCTTCAAAAAGATTGCGCTTACATTTGATTTTTCGACTGTTCAGCCGAAATTTTCATGTCAGGTTGGGAAAAATGCAGATTTGCATAACTTTTAAAAAGCAGCGGGGACACGTCACTTGCCGTACTGCTGAAGCTTCCGACTTACCGTCGATTGATTCACGCCCAGCGCCTCGGCCATCTTGGTCGTTGAACCGTACTTCTCTTGGGCAAGCGTCAGCAATTCTTTTTCAAGCGATTCGACGGCTTCTTTGAGCGGCACGATCCGGTTGATTTGAATGAGCTTTTGGCCGGAGCGATTGGGGTCCATGTATTCGGGCAAATGCTCGATTTCAATCCATTCGCTGTCCACGGTAACAAGCAGACGCTCCACAATATTTTGCAGCTCGCGGGCGTTGCCGGGCCATTCGTAATCCTGCAGCGTTTTCAGCAAACGGGGGTTAAACTTCTTGCTGATGCCGTATTTTTTGTTGATGCGGTCCGCGAAATGAAGAATCAGCGGAATAACGTCCTCCCGGCGTTCGCGGAGCGGAGGAATAGCCATCGGCACAACGTTGAGCAAATAGTACAGATCTTTGCGGAACAGCCCTTTGCGGACTCTCTCTTCCAAATCGACGCTGGTGGAGGCGATCACACGCAAATTAAGCGGCGCCGTACCGGCGGCATGGGATACCTTCCTTTCCTGCATGGCGCGGTACACCTTCACCTGCAGGGACAGGGGGAGCTGATCGATATCGTCGAGAAACAAAGTTCCCCCGTTCGCCGTAACAAACGACCCCGAATGTCCGTTTACCGTCGCCTCCAAAGAGCCGAACAGCTCCATTTCGAGCACGCTTTCCGGAATGCCGCCGCAGTTCACGCTGATAAAAGGACCGCTTTCCCTCTCGCTCCATTTGTGAATCAGCGAAGCGATCAGCTCCTTGCCGACGCCGGATTCACCGAACAACAAGACTGTGGAATCCACCTTCGAGATCTTCTCGGCCAGCAAGATGACGCGCTTCATCTTCTCGCTGCGGTAAATGAGCTGATTGTCGATATCATTTTTGATCCGCAAATTCATCAGCTCCTGCCGGTACCCTTCCGACAGCTGCTTCATCGCGGTAAGCTCGTTTTTGAGCCGGCTGACCTCGGTAATGTCTCTCGAGGCGTTGACGACCCGGATGATTTGTCCGTTCTCGTCCATGATCGGAACGCCGACAACCATCAGGCGCCGTCCCGTCTTCGTGGTCTGCGTCATGGATATCTTTTCTTTCTTCTCCAGGACCAGCCGGGTGATGGAAGGCGAATACACACCTTCCTTTTCCAACTGATATACGCTTTTGCCGACTAATTCGCTTTCCTTATACCCCCAGAGCCGTTCGGAGGCCGAGCTGACCCTGAGCGTGATCCCTTGTCCGTCCGACACGTAGATGACATCGTACGAGATGTCGAAAATCGCTTTCAAATCGACATCCAGGTTTTTATAGGAATCCATTTGCTTGACGAGATGCTCGAACCGGTCCATTTGCTGAAAAACGATCAGAAGGCCGCCTTCGACTCCTTCGTAACGGGTGATTTGGGCGATAAAATGTTGATCCCCGAACTTGAACTGCCGAGGGCTCGAACCGTCACAAGCTTCTGCTGCGATTTCATCCGCAAGGATGGTGGGAAATGCGGCGTTCCAGCTTGCGCCCAGCATCTGCTCCCGGCTGCAGTATAATTCGCTGCAGGCAAAGCGGTTCAGCCACACCACATGTTTGTCCGCATTCAGAATGACAACCCCGAACGGCAATGTCTCCGCGAACTCTTTTTTGTCTTCCGATACCGAATCGGCCAACAATCTTATCACTCCCTGCCCATACGCCTTGTAGTTTTAGAAATCATAATATGACTTCCGAGCGAGCGTCAACCGGAAATGGCAATAGCGCCGGAACATGTACGGCACCGAACAAAAAAATAACCCGGAAGCGAACATACATTCTGTTCACCTCTGGGTTTTTGTGGTAGTATGGACAAGTACAATTGAATCTTGAGTGGGCGTGGTTTCCCTTCGAAAGGAGGTGAGACCATGGAGTTGAAAGACGCAATACCCATCATGATTTTATTCGCAACTTTTGTCATAGCTCTTTTAACATACATCGGGAATAACTACAAGAGAAAGTAAAAACCCACCCCAAGGTTCCAGCCGAAGGTGGGTTTTTGCCCTTTTAAACCGGAAGGGATAATCCCATCCAAGCCAATTGTATAGCCGAGTGTTAGCCTCACTCGGCTTCAATATATAAATAATACCATATATATAATTTATTGAAAACCATTTAAAGCAAATATTTCAACCCGCATCTTGCTGCTGCAACAGCACAAGGAGGTCGTCAAAATGGATTCTTTGCGTTACCCCATAGGGCCATTTGTACCGATTCCCGCTCCTCCCCCCGAAGAGCGGCAAACGTTCATCCGTCAATTGTCGGAAATCGTCCCGACTCTCAGAAATACGCTTCAGGATATCGCCCCGGGCGATTTGCACACCCCTTATCGCAAGGACGGTTGGACCGTACAGCAGATCGTGCATCATTTAGCGGATAATGATATCAACGCATACCTGCGTTTTAAAAGAGCGTTGACGGAAGATTCGCCAACTGCGAGTTCCTACCGCGAAGATCTTTGGGCGGAGCTGAGCGACTATAAGGATGCCCCTATCGAAATGTCGCTCGCGCTGCTGGAAGCGCTTCACAACCGATTTCTCGCATTGCTGCAAAACTTGCACCCGCTCGATTTCAGAAGAACATTACAAACCGAAGCGCTGGGCAAGATCACACTCGATACGGCGCTTCAGCGATTTGTCTGGCACCACCGGCACCATCTCGGGCAAATAACATCGTTCATTGACGCGCGGCAATTCGCTCATAGCCAGGATCGCGAAAAGCTGCCGGTCAAATCCGATGTCGTGCTGCTTAGAAGAACCGCGGGAAACGACCTCGATTATGTTTTGCAGACCGAGCAAGACCCGGAAAATCAGCCGTTTATTCTATCCTGGCCGCGGGAAAAGCATCTGGAAGCGATAGACAGCAGCGATCATCTTCACCTTATCATCGAATCGCCCGATGGCAGCCGCGTCGGTTATGTCATATTGGCCGGGCTGGAAAACCGCAACCACTGCACCGAGCTGCTGCGGATTGCCGTATCGGATAAAGGCCGGGGGTACGGCAAAGAAGCGATCCGGCTCATTCAGGAATATGTATTTGACAGCTTGAAGGCTCATCGGCTCTGGCTTGACGTTAAAGAACACAACCAAAGGGCTCGAAAGCTTTACGAAAAAGCGGGATTCGCCACCGAAGGAAAACTTAGAGACTGCATCCGAAATGGTGACTCCTACGAATCGCTGGTCATCATGGGGCTGCTCGAACCTAATTACAGGTTATTTAACCGGATCTGCCAAGGAGCTGAATGAATGTCCGATTACAATTGGGACGATAAAGTTAACTATCTGAAAAATACACACCCAAACAAGTGCTTGAAAAGATGATAGACAGCACCATTGACGGAGGCAAGGTGATCTGTTTCGAACCTCACTGGATTGGCAATATGTCGGGTTATTGCCTTGATGGCGCTGATCAATCCGGCATCGTCCCGCTGGGCAACCTGCAAAAGCTGTTTGAAGAGGATGCGCGCCGCACCGGGAAAGATGGAAACATCGGGATGAAGCTGCCGATTTACTTCAGCCAGCTAGGCTTGCACGATGTGCAGTGCAGGGTTAGCGATAAGGTGAATTTTTTAAATCCGCACGACCATTCACCTGCTCAGCATGATTTATACAAATCTCTCAAGGAAGAAGGGATCGGCACTACTCCCGGAGAACGCGAAAAATTCGTCCGGTTCCTCATGGACAGGGGCCTTTCTTCCGAAGAAGCCGTCCGGCAGTACGAAGCCGAGTTATTGCTTTCGCAAACCTTCCGCTCCGGCTCGTATCTGGCCTATGCGCCCAATATGAAAATAACGTTCGGCACCGTAAAGATCAATTTCTGACGGGCAATCCGCCCCACCGTACCCTATCTTGAGCCAAGGTCGGCCAAAATATGCAAAGACCGCCCATGGTAAGGCGGTCTTTTTCGCGCATTACAATATCAAAGCTCCGGCAATGCCGCACAGCACGCCGAGAACGACGACGGAACCGGCAACAAACCAGATGACCTTCCTCGGGAACGATTTGGAAATCATCAGCAGGGAAGGCAGGCTGACCGGCGGCAAAGTTAGCAGCAGCGCTGCGGCGGGGCCCGTCCCAAGCCCGAACGACATCATCGTCTGCACGATCGGAATTTCGCCGGCCGTCGGAATCACAAACAGCATGCCTGCGATAGCGAAGCCGATAATCACGAGCAGGCTGTTTCCTACCGTTTCCCCGACCGCCGGGAACATCCATGCGCGAGCGGCTCCAAGCACCAGAACAGCGATCACATAAGCCGGAACTATATGAAGCAGCATCGTGCCGATCGTCCGCCCCCATCTGGCCAGAAACGGCGCGGATTGCTCCGCCTTCGCTTCCGCTTCGTAAGAGCGGATGGCGTCCGGAACCCGGGCTGCAGGGGCGAACCGGTTGGCGAAGTAGCTGACGCCGAATGTAAGCAGAAGCCCGAAAACAAGCCGGAGCACCGTAAACTTCCATGACAGGACAAAGGTCATAAAGATCAAGGTAGCCGGGTTAATCGTCGGATTGCCGAGCCAAAAAGCAAGGCTCGCGCCCACCGAAACGTTCTTCTTGCGAAGGCCGACGGCGAGCGGAGCCGCGCAGCACGTGCACATCATGCCGGGAATCGAAGCAAGCCCGCCGAAGGCCGTGCTTTTAAAGCTCGCATTCCCCATCGTTCTTAAAAGCCACTGCGTCGGAATGAGCACCTGCACGAGCGAACCGAGAATAATCCCCAGAACCGCCGCTTTCCATACGGAAGTATAATACGCTTTCGCATACTCCCACGCGGCGGTCCAGGAAGGGGCCGGAGCCGCCGGATTTTTACCCGAAACGATCGAGGCCCCGATCGAATGCTTGACAGCCGCATCGAAGGCTTTATTCCAATACGGTACCCATTTGACATAGGTTAACCCGGCGACAGCGATCAGCACAAACACCACCGCCGAGATGATCATTTTTTTATTGACGGGTTCCCTTGTATATTCTGAACCTGTATGCTGCGACATAAGCTCCTCCAATATCAAATGTTTCGTCCTC
The DNA here is from genome assembly GCF_023276405.1 of Paenibacillus hamazuiensis. Classification (NCBI taxonomy): domain Bacteria; kingdom Bacillati; phylum Bacillota; class Bacilli; order Caryophanales; family Paenibacillaceae; genus Paenibacillus; species Paenibacillus hamazuiensis. The sequence continues at coordinate 7,234,549 of NZ_JALRMO010000001.1, read as the reverse complement.
GCTTTGGACATTATACACCTTCGGCTTCACAAGTTGAATCCCTTACAAAGTAATTCCACAAAGTGAAGTATCCCCTTTGCCAAGAAAAAGCACAGGCTTGCAGCCTGTGCTTTTTCACGGGAATATGCGCATGAATGGCTCTAAACTACGCTGGTTTTGCCCGTATTGCTGTCGATGACATCCGGATCGTTTACCGAGGAGATCGGGATATTGGCCGGAGACAAGTCGCCGTTTAATTCTCCGAACGCTTGGTTTCTTTTGTAGCTGAGAAACACATCTATGTTTTGCAGGGAGCCGAAGTTGACAACGCTCTGGTTATCTATGGTGTTTACTTTGAAGCCCAGCATGTTTATTTGGGTGGGTGTAAATGACAGCAAAATTATCACTCCTCATTTTATGATGCATAGTTACAGCAGGCTGATTTTGCCTGTAGGTGTGTCGATCAGGTCGCTGTCCGTTACCCATGATAGAGACATGAACATCGGGGAGGCATCGCCGTTTTGTTCGCCGATCCCTTGACTGCGTTTGTAGGACACGAACGTATCGATATGTTGGCTTGGGCCCATATTAAGCGTCGCCGAATGGTCTATCGCATTAACTTTATATCCGAGGACATTGATCGTGACCGGGGCAAAAAGCACCTGCCTCACTCTCCTCTGGCAATTGGAATTGGAAACGAATCGGATGTAAAGGTAGAGTTGGAATCGTTCAAGTCCCGATCGTCCACGTGGCTTCTTGTCGCTATGAATGCCGTTCCGTCTCCCATATTTTGTCCGAGCCCCATCGTCTTCTTATCCGAGTTGTGCCACTCCGCGAGTAAATTTTGTCCGACATTGATGGCCGAAGCATTTTCAAACGAATTGACTTTAATGATGCCGATATTGATCACAATCTGAGGAGGCGAAGCCGACATTTTCGAGCACCTCCGGATTAGCTTTTGTTCAATTTTTTGCTTGACAAATCCGCGATATCATCGTCCAGCACCAGGCTGATGGTATCGAAACGAAAGCAGCGATCGGCGAATTGCTGGCCGATGCCTTGCGTTTTTTTGGCACAGACGTTTCGGTTGATTTCCAGTGCAGACCCAAAGGAAATGGTGCCCAAATGATCCGCGTTATTGATTTTCATTTTTCCGATGTTGATTTCAGTCGGCACAAATACCATGGGCAAATTCCTTTCCGAAATTAGTATTTTTTCTATCTTATTCTCCGCACCTCGCAAGTATGAGCGGCAGGCCGCCAAAAAAATGTCCGCGGCTTGCTCCAATCGTTCCGGTTGGAATGAATTTTTCAAAAGAACAATATGATTTATTACAGTAGACTAGCCTATTCGCGGATCAGCGATGGGAGCTGATCCCTCACGGATAACTTTCACGTCGAAAGATGGTGCGATATGGACCCGGAAAAAATCAGCAAATGGATGGATATCGCGAAGCAATTTGCCGGCGGAGACTTCTGGACGGATATTTTCGAACAGCCTGCCTCCAAAAAAACGGAAGGCAAACCCCCGGCGGACGAACATCCGCAGGAGGCGTGGCCTCGGGTCGACATCCTTTGCCAGCAGCAGGATCTTCTCATTCTGATCGATTTGCCGGGTATCGCCAAAGAGGATGTCGAGCTTTCGCTCGCCGGAGAGCTGCTGCATATCAAAGGAACGGCCAAACCTCTGATTCCGGATGCTTCCCCTCTCGTTTCCGAGCGGCCGAGCGGCCCTTTCCAACGAACCGTTCGGCTGCCGGGTAAAGTGGATCCGGGAACGGTCCGTATCACCGCATCGTTCCACAGCGGGGTGCTCATCATCCGGATTCCGGCGGCAGCCGCTATGCGAACCAGCATCCCTATCGACTGACTTAAGCCCAAGGCCTATTGAAAAAAAGCGGCAGCAATCGATCAGAAACGGAGTGGTAACCGCATGTTCTTCGCACAATGGCTTCGCCAAATCATATCCGCAGCGGATACGGATAAAGCCCTCCTCGAACAACGGCTCGCCGAAGTGGAAAAGAAGCTGGCCTCCCTCGCCCATGAGGAGCCCGGGTGCGGGAAAGACCAATCCGCCCCTGCCATCGTTATCGAACAGCTGCATATCGACAAGCTGGTGGTGGAAAAGCTGGAGCACAGCAACAATTTCGGGGCGCTCGGCATTAAAGAGCTCGGGGGGAAATTAAACATCGGAGTCAACTATACGGGACCGATTCCAGAGAACATACAGGAGGAGATGTTCCCTTGGGTTAACAAGCCGGAATCGAAGCCGCCGGCCGCCGGCAAAGAAACCAAAAAGGACCAGACGGGCTCCGGTCCTGCATGCAACATCAGGGCGCGACCGGCCCATTAATTTAGCGGATGTATTTGGTCCGGTGCGTATATATCCAGTTTTTCTTCATCTCTTTGACCCAGCCCTCTTCCTTGCGGACGACATGCTCGGCATAATCGTCGAACGTTTCGAATTCCTCCGGGGTCGGCTCCACAAGCCGGCTGCCGGTAGGCAAATCATATTCGATCAGAATGCCGTATTTCGCCGCGATATGGTGCGTAATATGCATCAGCAGGAAATCCTCCCACGTGGTGGCGTCGAATTCCCGCCAAAACCTCCATCCTTTCGCTTCCTCCTCCACATTGATCCCATCTATGCAGAGCATCTCTTCCGGTTCGATCACAAAGCCTTCCGGCACTTTCCGGACCGTAAAATCCCACTCCTCCGCAAACAGCTGCAGCTCCTCTTCCATGGAAAACGCTTTAGAGGACAGCACGATGTTGGACATGTTCAACCTCCTTGATTTCGGCATCGCTATTCTGAATACATTCGCTGCGGGGAGCCGTTGTTCCTGCCGGCTGCACTTCCCAATAAAGCTTCCCGGACATACACCCGCTGGGCTCCGGCGGAATAGGCTGTCGTAAGCACGTTTTGCGAACGCGAACCTAAGTAAGGAGAGATCATATGCAGATACACGTGGTAAGGCCCGGCCAGACGATCTTTCAGGTGGCCCAGACATTCGGATCGTCTGCCCAAGCTATTGCCGAAGCCAACGGCATTAGCCCGGAAAGCACGCTGGTCGTCGGGCAAGCTCTGGTCATCCCCATCGTCGGGCAATATTACTGGGTCCAGCCCGGGGACAGCCTCTACAGTATCGCCCGGAGGTTCGGCATCCCGCTCCATAGACTGGCTGAAGTCAACCGGCTGGCTTCAAACGCCGAGCTGGCTGTAGGGACCCGGCTGTACATTCCGCCGGCAGGGCGCAGATCCGCCGAATTCAACGCCTACATCGAGCCGCGGGCGGAGGAGCTGTCGCCGAGTCTCACGCAGTCGCTGAACGAAGCGATCCCGCACTTGACATATTTGGCCCCGTTCAGCTTCCGGATCCGGCGCGACGGATCGCTGCAAGCTCCGCCGCTGGACAATTTGCGCGAGATCGCGAGCCGGCACAATGTGACGCTGATGATGGTCGTCACGAATATCGAAAACGAGCAGTTCAGCGCCGACCTCGGCGCCGCCATCCTGGGCAGCGATCAACTGCAAAACACGCTGCTGAACCATATAATCCGCACGGCCAGGGAGCTTGGATTCCGCGACATTCATTTCGACATCGAGCACCTCCGCCCACAGGACCGGGAGGAGTATAACGGCTTTCTGCGCAAAGCGGCTGACCGCCTTCATCGCGAAGGTTTCCTGATGTCCACCGCCCTGGCCCCCAAAACGAGCGCGGCGCAAACCGGCGAATGGTACACCGCGCACGATTACAAAACCCACGGCGAGGTCGCCGATTTCGTCGTGATCATGACGTACGAATGGGGCTACAGCGGCGGTCCGGCGATGCCGGTGTCCCCGATCGGCCCGGTGCGGCGGGTGCTGGAATACGCGCGGACGGAAATTCCCGCAAACAAAATCATGATGGGGCAAAATTTGTACGGCTACGATTGGACGCTGCCTTTCGTCAAAGGCACAGTGGCGAGGGCGATCAGCCCGCAAGCGGCTATAAATCTCGCCCGCCGCTACAATCAGGAAATCCTGTACGACTATACGGCACAGGCGCCGCATTTTGGCTATAGGGATGAGGAAGGGAGGGAACATACCGTCTGGTTCGAGGACGCCCGCTCCATCCAGGCCAAATTCAACCTGGTCAAGGAGCTTGATCTGCGCGGCGTCAGCTACTGGAAGCTGGGGCTTTCGTTCCCGCAAAACTGGCTGCTGATCGAGAACGATTTCACCGTTGCGAAAAGATAAAGAACGATTCGCGGGCATACGGCCCGCTTTATTTTTCCGCACATCCGGTCCAGGAAATAGATTCCTATGCGGCGAACGAAACAATCCGGAGATTTCGGACGTCTAATTTTTTTGGGGGACAACCTCTCCGCAAAAAAAGCTGCAATCTACGAAGGAGGACATCCGATGCAACGAACGAACCGACCGGGTAAAATATGGACGCTGCTTTTATTGGCGTTTCTTATAGGATCTGCCAATCTGGTATTCCCCGTCAATTACGCGCATGCGTTCTCCTACGGCTACAGGACCGCTCCGGAGAATACGGTAGGTGTCGCGAAGCCAACCATTGCGTTTTATCTCAGCACCGATGTGGTGACCGATCCGTCGAACTATGCCATGTATGTGAATGGCGAGAGCGTCCCGGTAACCTATGACCGGGAAAAAGGATTGTTCACGTACGTCCCGGCGAAAAGTCTCGCGCCAGGCTCGTACACGGTGCGAATGACGATCAATTATGCCGGCTACGTGCCGCTCGAAAAGACATGGACGTTTACCATCGCCAAGGATGCGCTGCAGCAGTTTGCACCGCCATCCTCCGACCAGACGGCCGGTCTTGCTGCAGTAAACGACTATCGGACCGTTTACGGGCTTCCTCCCGTTCAATTGAACGACCGTCTAAGCGCCAGCGCGACGGCCCATGCCCAATATTTGAACAACAATAAAATTCAGCAGGACGGCAAAAGTCAGGACAGCCTGCATGACCAAGACCCTGGCAAAGCCGGCTTCTTCGGCAAAACTCCGCTCGAACGCGCCGCTTATTTCGGCTATACGGACAACGTGGGTGAAGACGCCGCTTATTTTTCCGGGACGGTCAGCGAAGTGACCGACGCTTTATTCGATGCTCCGTATCACCGCAGCCCGCTGCTTGATCCGTACATTCGCGAAGTCGGGATCGCCAAAATCGGCGACTACACGATTATCGAATTCGGCACCGGCTCGGATGGGGAGCCGAAGCTGGTCGTGTCGCCGGCGGAAGGCGAACGTTACGTGCCGACATCGTTTGAAGGCAACGAGGAACCGGACCCGCTGCGCATCCACACCGGCTCCGTCTATCCGGTCGGGTACCCGATCATGGCGGAATTTTACGGCACCGGCATCGATAAGGTGAAGCTGGTCAGCGCCGAGCTGACGGACGGCGCTAAGCGGCCGGTCGATCTGCTCGTCAACACACCGGATACGGACGATAAGCTGAGCAAGGCCGTCATTTTAACGCCGAGCAAGCCGCTGCAGCCGGACACGGGCTACCACGCGAAGGTGAGCGTACAGGCCGTCAAGAAGGACGGCAGCACCGTCACGCAGACGAAAGAATGGGACTTCACCACCGAGCCCGCCCCGACCGTCGGCAAGCAGCTTATGCATAAAAATGCGGCCGACTACAAAAAATATTACGTCACCGTTTATCCGACCCAGCGCGTAGCAACGTTTGGTCTCGATGCCACGAGCTACCAGATCGACGGCATCAGCTTCCCGATGAAGCGCACTCCGGTTATCGTGGACGGCTTCTCGTATTTGTATATCCGCGATCTGGCCGCCGCGCTCGGAGCAAACGTCGATTGGGACGAGCAGCAGCGCGCCGCCATCTATACGAAGGGCAGCCTGAAGGTGACCCTGTTTACGACGACCAACCAGATCGCCGTAAACGGAACCATCCGGCAGACCGACACTCCCGCCAGACTGATCGGCGAGAACACGATGGTGCCGGTTCGCCTGCTCGCCGAAGTGCTCGGCGCCAAGGTCGATTACATCGACGCTACGCGTACAGTAAAAATCACTTATTAATGCTTTGAATTTTTAACGTTATTTACTATTACTATAGGAAAAACCAGCCCGGAAAGTTTTCGAGAAATTGGTGAAAAGTGAGCGAAAGCGAGACGGAATCGTGCTGGAGAAGCGTTAGCGGTCGCCTTTGTGATCGGATTTCAACGCCTTTAGAGAAATGTTTATGGTTATGGGGTCCCCACAAAGTACTAGGACTAAACTTCGAAGGTTCTCTTCACTTTGTGGGGCGGGGGACCGATCGGAAGCACGATCCGGACGCGAAGCGGACCATCTTTCACCATGCTCCAGCGCTCCGAGCTGGTTTTTCCCCTCACCCCCACTCCATGACCGAATCGCTGCTAATCACCGTACCGACGTTCTTCCCTTCGCATACTTCCTTCATCGAACCCGGTTGGTCGAAGTTAAACACATGAATCGGCAGGTTGTAATCGCGGGCCAAAATAAACGCGGACTGGTCCATGATCTTAAGGTCGCGCTGAATCACATCGTTGTAATGAAGCGACTTGAACTTCCTCGCGTCGCTCCGGTACTTCGGATCGGCATCAAGTACGCCGTCCACGCCTTGCTTGGCCACGAGCAGCGCCTGGCAGCCTACCTCGATCGCCCTTTGCACGGACGGGTAATCCGTCGTCACAAACGGCTGTCCGTTCCCTCCCGCGAAAATAACGATGTATCCTTTTTCCAAATGATGAATCGCCCTCAATCGGATGTACGGCTCGGCAACGGAAGCGATCGGAATGGCGGTCATCACACGGACTTCTTTGTCCGTTTTCGATTTCAGAACGCCTCGCAGCATCAAGCTGTTGATGACGGTGGCGAGAGTGCCGATGCTGTCCGCCTCCGCCCGTTCGATTCCCCAGCTCTCGCCCATATTGCCGCGAAAAATATTGCCGCCGCCGATGACCAGCGACACCTCCACTCCCATGTTGACAACAGACATAATCTCACCCGCGATGTGCTCCAGTCTCTCCGGATCGAATCCGAAATCGCTTTTTCCCGCCACGGCCCCGCCGCTCAGCTTGATGAGAATTCTTTTGTACATAGTCCACCGCCTCCTGACAAAAATAAAACACTAAAGCCGCAAACGCTTTAGTGTCATCGGTAAAAAGGAAATATGCAGACAAATAACCGAAACGAACCTTCCTTCCGTCCTCTCCGCATATTCCCACTCCTTCCAGTTTCTATTCAACAAATTATTGTATACCCGAACCGGCAGAAACGCAAGCGGGGTTGTTTCGCCCGGCAAATCAGCAATTTATGAGAAACCCCGGCACATTCCGAGTGCTACAATGAGATTCAATAAATCCCATTCCAAGATGAAAGGATGATGAACGGTGGCAAAATTGACGCCTTACATTGTATCGGAGAATGCGAAAGCCCAGAGCGAGTTTTACACGCAAGCGCTCGGCGGCGAGATCGTGTCCGTGATGACTCACGGGCAGCTTCCGGATGCAAAGGAAGAGCTGAAAGATAAAATCATGCATCTGAGCTTCGTTGCCGCCGGCGTGACCTTCTTCGTGACCGATTGTGTGTTTGAGCCGCTTAGCCGGGGAAACGCCGTCAATTTAAGCTTGGAATTCGCAACGGAAGCCGAAGCCCGCGAAGCGTTCGACAAACTGGCCGTAGGCGGCAAAGTGAAATACCCGCTGGCTCCGGCGTTTTGGGGCACTTTGTTCGGTCAGCTCGAGGATAAATTCGGAGTATCATGGATGATCAGCACCGAAGCGAGGGCAAGCTAGTCCGCCCCGCAAAAATGAGAAGACCGCCCGGGAGTTGTATTTCCCGACGGTCTTCAATTTGATGCAGCATTTGGGTGAGTGAACACTCATATTAAGCCGTGCCAAACTGCCGCAAGCGGCTCCTTAACGGTTACTCCATCATCATCCCGCCGTTGACCGGCGTATAAGCCCCTGTAACGAACCGGCTGGCATCGCTGGCGAAAAAGGCGATCACATCCGCAATATCTTCCGGCTGGGCAACCCGGCCGAGCGGAGTGATGCCGACGATGGCCTTCTTGATATGCTCTATCCCCTGGGTATTGGCGCTTGCCTCCGTTTCGGTCAGTCCCGGCGCTACCACGTTGGCCGTGATGCCGTGAGGACCGTATTCGCTTGCTATGAATCTCACAAATGAGTCCAACCCCGCCTTGGCAGTTCCATGAGCGATGAAATTCGGCGTCGGATGTTTGCCCGAACCGCTCGACGTATAAATAATTCGTCCGTATTTTTGTTCGGTCATCGTCGGTATGATCGCCTTCGTAGTTACGAATGCCGCCTTCAATTCATCGTTCAGCTTCTGCGCAAACTCATCCCAGGACATCTCGGCGAACGGCTTGGTGACAAAGTGCATATTGGCGTTGCAGACCAGGATATCGATGCGTCCTCCGAATGCCGACTTGGTTTGCTCCACCAGATTCGCCATCTGCCCTTCATCGCGTACGTCCGCCCGGACCGCCACCGCTTCACCGCCTGCAGATCGGATATCGGCGACAACTTGTTCGGCAGCCTCTTGATTGCTGACATAGTTAACAACGACTTTGGCGCCCTGCCGGGCCAGCGACTTTGCGGCGGCTCTGCCTATTCCTCGCGCAGCGCCCGTGACTATGGCGATTTTTCCTTGAAGCGTCATCATATCATCTCCAATTCGGTTTACTGAACATGCCTATTGACAATGAGTGTGCACTCACCCATACTAGTAAGTATAGATACAGTTCCAAATAATGTCAACGACAGTGAGGGATACACCATGGAACTTCGCGACAGAATCATGGAAGCCGCCGAACAAGCGATCCGCACGTATGGACTTTCCCGGACGACAACCAAGGAAATCGCCCGCATCGCCGATTGCTCCGAAGGGTCGCTATATAATCATTTTCAAAGCAAAGAAGATCTGTTCCTGCAAATTATGCAAAAGCATGTGGCGGGTTTTTCAGCCGTCATACTGAAGCTTCCCGAGCTCGCAGGGGCCCGAACCGTCGAGGAAAATTTGGAGGAGGTGGCGCTCGCGGCGCTGAATTACTTTTACTCCTCCATCATTATGACGGCCTCGATGTTCACCGAGCCCGGTTTTTTGACCCGCCACCGGCAAGGATTCCAGCAGCGCAACGCTGGGCCCCACCGCGCCAACGAAGTGGTTTCTTCCTATCTGCTCGCGGAGCAAAAGCTGGGCCGGGCAGATGCCGGCATAAATCCCCGAAGCGCTGCGGATATGCTGCTTGGAGCTTGCTTTCAGCATGTTTTTCATCAGAAATTTCTGGGCGCGGAGGAATCGGCCCAGGACAGACAGCAATACGTCAGGCACTTGCTGCAAGCGCTGCTGAAGGGACTGCAGCCCGGGTAACGGGCCGCTTACTCCTCGGCGAAACGCACTTCTCCACCGGTCAGAGAGGAGATCCGGGCGAGCGAATCGACGCGGTATCCCGCTTCCTTCAGCTTGGCGGCGCCGGACTGAAACGATTTTTCGATGACGATGCCGATCCCCGCCACCGCAGCGCCCGCCGCCTCGACGATCCGCGCCATCCCGAGTGCGGCTTCGCCGTGAGCGAGGAAATCGTCGATGATCAGCACCTTATCTCCGGGGGACAAAAATTTCCGCGAAACGGCGACCTCGTTCATCTGCTGCTTGGTAAACGAATGCACGGTCTCGACATAAAGATCGTCCTTCAGCGTCACCGACTTTTGCTTGCGCGCGAAGACAAGCGGCACCTTCAAGGCCAGCGCGGCCATGACGGCCGGCGCGATGCCGGACGACTCCAGCGTGAGCACCTTCGTCACCCCCGCTTCCGCATACCGTGCGGCAAATTCCTGCCCGATGAGCAACATCAGCTCCGCGTCCACCTGATGATTCAGGAACGAATCCACCTTCAGCACCTGGTCGCTTAATACGATGCCTTCGGCCCTGATTTTGTCCTCCAACGCTTTCATCGACTTTCCTCCGTTCTGCTTACGTTTCCAGCATTTTTTTCAATGAGTGCAGGTCCCTCTCCACCATCCCTGCATCTTCCGCAAATCTGTCATCCGACATCCCCGGCTGCTGATACAGCGTGAACATCAATTCGCTGCCGGAGCCGTTCGCAACGACACGCACGGGATTGTAAATCTCCTGCCCCGGAACAAGGCTTACATAATGATCGAGCACCCCGAATGCCCGGTTCTCCGCAAACCGGAAGCTCATCGGCCCATCCGGCGTTTCGACGATCCAGCCCTCATCGGTTTTCCGAACCGATTGGCTGAAGGAGGTCGCCCACTTCGGAAATTGGGTCATGTCCAAGAAATATTCGTACACTTCTTCCGGTCTGCGTTCAATCGTCACACTTAACGTTTTCGCTTTCATGACGGCTGTCATCCTGTTTGCTCCCTTCGGTTTCACAAGTATAAAATCACGCCATCATTATACCCGCGCGAGCGGTACGAGGGATTGGATAAATCGGACATGCTTTGGATGCGGCAGCCGCCAGATCGGGAAGGTTGCTTCCCGGTAAGTATAACATAAAACCATACATTTTTGCCGCGGGTTTAAAGCGCCCCGGCATTCCGTATAAGCAAAAACCGCCCCAAGAGGGCGGTCATTGGCGTTCCGAAAATCAATCAAAATTTAAACGTCTGCTTATTAAATATCGGCAAGATATTTCTCAAGGTTCTTCTCGACCTCGCGAGTCTGTATACCACGTGTATAGAACCATAATTTGCATAATGCATATCTAAGTTATTTTTCAAAATTTACGCTTCCGAATCCATGAGACCGATGAATTCCCGGATCGGCTGTCGTCTATATATACGAAGGCATAAAGAACACAAACTAATTTGACGAAGAGGTGTTTTGAAAATGGCATTAACGTCCGTATTCACGAGCTTCAACCTGCCTGTAAAAAACGTAGAACAATCGAAAGCGTTCTTCACCGGACTCGGATTCGAGCTCAACCCGCAATTCCCCGATAACGAGAATTCGGTAGCCATCGTGATCGGAGACAACCTGCAGGTCATGCTGATCAATCAAGCATTCTTTAATACGCTCACGGAGAAGGAATCCGTCGATACGAGCAAGTATGCGCAGATGACGATCGCATTGGCCTTCGAGAGCCGGGAAAAGGTCGATGAAATCGTGAATACCGCGGTCTCCTTGGGCGGGAAATTGCACGCTGAACCTGAAGATCATGGGTTCATGTATCATTGGGGCTTCGTGGACTTGGACGGCCATCTGTGGGCCATTAACTACATGAACATGGATGCGGCACAAGGTTAAGGCTAACGGAGAGCGCGTTCGTAGTAGGGTTCAAAAAGAAGACGCCGGGCATCTTCCCCGGCGTCTTCTTCGCGATGATTAGTTTTGTTCGGTATAGGCTTTGAAATTGTCCATGATCGCTTGGTTATTCTCAATGATATAGACGTAAGCCAATGGCGAAATTCATTGGTCAATTCGCTCAGGCAGCCCAAATCGCGAAAATAATGGCGTATGAATGAAGTTTTGAACGTGCAGGATTTGATTTTCTTTGGTTTCGATGACGTGGATGCCCCAGGGTACCAGGCCAGAGCCCTCTTTGCCCGGCATATACTGGGCCAACGCCGGATAACCGCCATTCACCGTAATGGGCACAAATCGCGAACCTTCGCAATGCCAGCGAGTAAGCGAATAGAAGGCGGACAAATCTTCCTTGCCGCGGATCCACATCTCGAAGGGCGGCATTGACATGCAGCCTTCCTCGTGGAACAACGCGACGAGCGCAGCAATATCGAATTGCTCGAAAGCCTCCACATACCGGGACAGCAGCTGCTGTTCCGGTTGAACGTCCATGCTGCTGAGCTCATCCGAGCGAAGCTGCGCCCGGTTCATCGTCTCTCGGGCTCTTTGCAAGGCACTGTTCACCGCTGCCGGCGACATCGCCAACGTTTCCGCGATCTGCTTGGAGGACCATTCAAATACATCCTTCAAAATGAGCACCGCGCGCTGCCGCAGAGGCAAGGTTTGCAGGAGAGCGATGAAGCACAGCTGAAGGGTATCTCTGCGGACGAGCCGATCCTCCGGATTGCCCCCAAAGTCGGGAGACGGCCAGATCCAGGCAGAGTCCGGCAGCGTGTCGCGCGGCTCGACGATGGCGACGGCCGGGTCGAACAGGTCAACGGGAAGCGCGCGGCGTTTGGATTGTCTCAGCTTGTCCAAGCACAGGTTGGAGGCAATCCGATAGACCCAAGTTTTGAACGAGGAATCCTGTCTGAACGTGCTCCAGCTCTGCCAGACCCGAATACTCGTCTCCTGAACGGCATCGTCCGCATCGTCCATGGAGCCTAGCATTCGGTAACAGAACGAGGTTAAGCCCGGCTTCAAGCTTGCAAATAATGGTTCGTCAAATGCGGTCTCGTTCATCGCGGCCTCCCTTAACGATCTCCCCGAAGGGCGGTACCTTCATCCAGGTTCATTGTTGACGGAAATCAATGAAGCTGATCTTCCAATTGCTGCCGGAGTGCGTCCAATTCATCGGCCGGCTCGAATCTCGCGATAACTTGCCCCTGCTTGCCGATAAGGAACTTGGTAAAATTCCACTTTATGGAATCCCCGACCAGCCATTCGGGATTTTTTTCGGCGATCATCATTTTGAGCAGCTTTTCGTTGATGTTCGTTTCGTCGAATCCCCGGAATGGAGCAGATTTCTTTAAGTAGTCGAATAAAGGATGAGCGTTCTCCCCGTTCACTTCGATCTTCCCAAAAATTTGAAACTTAACCCCGTAATTGATTTGGCAGAACGATTCCGCTTCCTCATCGCTGCCGGGCTCCTGCTCCCCGAATTGGTTGCATGGAAATCCGATAAACTCCACACCTTGCGGATGATACTCCTCGTAAAGGCGCTGCAGGTCGGAAAATTGCGGGGTAAATTTACATTTGCTGGCGGTATTGATGATGACAACCGGTTTTCCTTCAAATTCATATAACGGCAGACGTGTGCCGTTCGGCTTGCGTACGGTAAAATCGTAAATTGTCATACTATCACCCTTTTAATGTATTGGAAATAGTATAGACAGAATGTAGCGGTATGTAAATATGGAACAGAAAAGCGGCGCCCAGCGGCACCGCCCCTTCATATTCTTACCCCTTGACCGCCCCCACCATCATGCCCTTCACGAAAAACCGCTGAATAAACGGATACACCGCCAAAATCGGCAGCGACGCCAGGAAAATCGATGCCGTGCGGATCGATAGCGACGATACCTCGCTCATCGCCGACATATCGCCCATCAGCGCAGCCATCTCCATCTTGATCACCATATCCCGCAAAAACAGCTGCAGCACCTTCAAATCGGCCGAATTCGTATAGATCACCGCATCCATAAAGGCATTCCAATGATGCACCGCCACGAACAGCCCGATCGTCATGATCGCCGGCAGCGACAGAGGCAGGAAAATTTTTATGAAAATGGCGATGTCGTTTGCCCCATCCATTTTTGCCGATTCCTCCAGGCTGGAAGGTACATTTTCGAAAAAGGTACGCAGCAAAATGACGTTCCACGTGCTGATCGCCGACGGAATGACGAGCGCCCATATCGTATCGATCAGCCCCGTCCCCTTGACGATAAGGAACGTCGGCACGATGCCGCCGTTAAACATCATCGTGATGATGATGTAGATCATGAACATTTTGCGGCCGGGCAGGTAGGTGCGGGACAGTGCATACGCGATCGTCAGCTGCAGCAGCAGGTTGACCGCGAGGCCCAGCACGGTGCGCGTCACGGTCACCGCAAACGAATGCAAAAACTGCGCATTATCGAAAATAAGCCCGTACGCTTTCAGGTTAAAGCCCTTCGGCCAAAGCATCAGCTCGCCTTCACGGATCAGGTTCGAGTCGCTGACGGAAGCGAGCATCACGTAATAGAAAGGCAGAAAGGTCAGTATCGCAAACATGACCAGCAGCGCGCCGATCCAGACGTTGGCGGATAGTTTCACGGACATGCGTCAGTCGCTCCTTTCGGTTACCACAGCGAAACTTCGCTGAATTTTTTGGCCAGACGGTTTGTGCTCCAGATCAGGAAGAAGCCGATGACCGACTGGAACAGGCCGATCGCTGCGGTCACGCTGAACTGCGCGCTCTGCAGGCCGATCCGGTAAATGTACGTGCTGAGCACATCCCCCACGTCGTACACCGACGGGTTGTACAGGATGTAGATTTGCTCGAAGCCGACATCGAGCAGGTAGCCGACTTTGAGGATCATCATGATGACCACCGTATTGCTGATCCCCGGCAGCGTAATGTAAGCAAGCTTGTGCCAGCGGTTCGCACCATCGATCGTCGCGGCCTCGTACTGCTCCGGATCGATCGAGCTGAGCGCAGCCAAATAGATGATCGCTCCCCAGCCCGATTCCTTCAGAATCGAGGAGATCACGACGATCGGCCGAAAATATTCGGATTTGCTCATGAAAAACACCGGCTCCATCCCGAAATAGCGAAGCACGTTGTTCACGAGCCCTTCGTTCGGAGACAGCAGCTGGATGACGATGCCGCCGAAAACAACCCACGACAGGAAATGTGGGAAATAGATGACGGTTTGAATCGAACGCTTGAACAGCACGTTTTTCATTTCGTTAAGCAGCAGCGCCAAGATGACCGGCACCGGAAACGCAAAGATCAGCTCGTACAGGTTGATCAACAGCGTATTGCGGACGATGAGGAAGAAATCCTGATTGCGAAACAGAAACTCGAAATGCTTCAGCCCGACCCACGGACTGCCCCAAATCCCTTTGGAAAAATTATAGTCCTTAAACGCAATGATCACGCCGTACATCGGCAAATACCGGAAGATGAAATACCACACGATGCCCGGAAGCAGCAGCGCGTACAAATATTTGTGCTTGCCTGCCGCAGACCACGCGGCCGCAAGAGACTTCCGGCGCACCCGCTGCCCAGCGGCGCTTTGCAAATTCGTCGTCGATTCCAAAATGTTCGCCTCCCCTGCGGATGTTGAGACTAATTATAGGAGACGCCCCCGCCGCCGGAAATTTACATTATCCCGGATCGTGTACATATTTTTGACTGCGCGCTTTTCATTTTTTGGACCAAAGAAATATACCTTAACGGACATGTACAAAATGTTTATAATGGCCTTGAGAGCGCTTACCGCGGCTTCCGGGCGGAATGCGACGATAATTGCAGGGGGGAAACAAGATTGAAGCTCTGGAGAAACCGTCTTTCGATCGCAAACCTCGTGCTGACGATGTTGATTTTTTTGTTTATTGCGGCGCTGGCGTTTGCCGTCCATCTGCTCAAAACGCAATCCGACACGTCAGAGCGGTTCACGGAGTCGTTCCGGCAGACGCACGACGGCTTGTCCTCGATCTCCATGATGCTGGAGAAGCAGATTAACTCCGTCTACTTTCAGCTGACTCTGGATTACACGCTGCGGGAATGGCTCGTTCAGCCGAAACCGACCGTCTCCAATATGGCAATGCTCGGTGAAATTCAGGCGAATTCGCTGAAAATTATCAACAGCAATCCGCTTGTGCTCTCCGTTTACATTTACAGCAAAGGCAGCGGCACGGTGCTCGCCACGAACCATGAGTTTACTTCATTGGAAGAGTTCCCCGACAAGGAGCTCTTTACCGACTTTAATGAAAAAAACGGCCATTGGGTCGGCAAACGTCCGGAAAAAGCCGGCTACGGCAACAAAAAGGATATTCTTACGTTCGTCGGGCCGCTTGGCAATAACAACGGGCTCGTGGCGATCAACATCGACGAACGAAAGCTGTTCGCCGCCACGCCCGAGGCGAATTACGGCATGATGCTGCTCGGCGAGGACGGTCGCGTGCTAACGACCCGCCAAGGCACCGAGGTGAAGCTGGGCGCGGTGCAGCCGGAGCAGCTGCCGAAGGCGGCCGCACCCGCGGGCGCGGGCAAGCCACCGGCCGTAAACGGCCAGTACGTGCTCGCCTCCGGCCCCTCCGGCGGGGAATGGCAGCTCATCTCCGTCACGCCGATGATCGAGCTGAGCGCCGCATGGCGGATGCGCCAAACCGCGCTGATCGCGCTCGCCGTCCTGCTCGCCGCGATGGCGGCGGCGATTTACGCGCTTGTGCGGCGGGTTTATTTTCAGCCGATCCGCCGGTTCGAAACGCATTACAACAACAATCTCGAGGAGCTGCGGCACCACTTCACCTTAAACGTGCTGACCGGCAAGCTGAAGGAAGCCGACTTGCGCGACAAAGCCGCCGAACTCGCCTTCCGCTTCCCCGCCGACCGGTGGGCGGTCGTCGTGTTCCAGATCGACAACTTCTACAATTATTTGCTGAGCATGAAGCAGGACGAGCGTTTCTTCATGGACAAAACGATTTATAACGCGATCAAGTGGACGTTTATGACCGCCTACCCGTGTTATCCCGCGAAAGCGGAGCTGGAGAAAATCGCCATCCTCCTGTCGGTGCCGGCGGATACGGACGAGAGCTCGCTGCAGCAGCGGCTTACGGAGACGATCGTCTATTTGCAAAAGGAAATCGAAGACAACTGCGGGCTGACCGTTTGCGCCGGCATCAGCCGCATTCACGACGGCCTCGGCAGCGCGCACGCCGGCTATCATGAAGCGCTGCAGGCGCTCGGCTTCAAGGCGATTTTCGGCAAACGCAGCATCATCCGCTACACCGATATCGCCGCCCAAAAATCCGACGAGCTGATGTATCGCAGCTCCGACATCGACAAGCTGTGCAATCTCGTCAAAGACGGCAAGCAAGCTGAATTCGAGACGCAGCTTCGCTCGATGCTGCAAGGGATGCTGGGCGAGGAGCGTTTTTCGCTCGACCGGGTGAACGCCTTTTTCTCCAACGTGCTGTACGGCATCGTCAAGGTGACGCTGGAGCATCGGCTCGAGATCGCGGATATTTTGCAGGAAGACGTATTTATGAACATGTACAGCCGCGAGTTTGTGCAGGACAAAACGGACTTTGTCGTTCAGGCGGCGGGAAAAGTCGCCTCCCATATCGCGATGACCCGGCAATCGCAAAATAAAACCGTCCAGCTCATTCTCGATTACATCGAAGCCCACTACGACAAGCCGATTTCGCTGACCACGATTTCAGAATCCTTGGGCGTCAACTCTTCTTATATCAGCACGCTGATGAAACACGAGCTCGGACACGGCTTCGTCGAACACTTAAACCAGCTGCGCATCAAAAAGGCGCTGCAGCTGCTGGAAGATCCGAATCTCGCGATCAAGACGGTGTCCGAAATGTGCGGCTACGATACGGTCCATTCGTTCATTCGCAACTTCAAGAAGCTGCACCTGTTCACGCCCAGCGAATACCGCAGCAAACTGCTCGCCAAACGGTAATGTACAAAAAAATGAACACCGCGTTTTTCAAAAGTTTTTACATGAACGGAAATTTTATAAATTGCCTGAAGCGGCCTCCCCAGCCACAATGGACGTAACCGCCCGCTTGATCGGCACGGCTTCGCAGAAGATGTCCGGCGGCGGCTGGCCACAGCTTACCTACTAAAGGAGGAACGCCATATGAAAAGGGGCTATCGAACGCTGAAGTCGCTTACTGTCGTCACTGCGGCCGCCGTAACGGTTTTGGCCGGCTGCAGCGGGGGCTCCACGTCCGGCGGCGGCAGCGGTTCGGGCGCAGGCGCAGGCAATTCGGGAAAAAGCGCCGCACCGGCGAAGTTCAAGGTCATGTTCGATTACAACGTCGACCCGAAGGGCATGTCGTTGACGGACAACGAGTACATCCGTTATTTGAAGGAAAAAACCGGAGTCGAGGTCGTGCTCGATTCGCCCGGCACCGCCGGTTATATCGACAGACTGAACGTGCTGATGGCTTCCGGCAGCTACCCGGATGCATTTGCCGTCAGCGACCGCGATTTGATCATGAAATACGCCAAGGACGATCTGCTTGCCGACCTGACTCCGTACATTAACGACACGGCGAAATACCCGAACATCAAGAAGGTGATGCCGCCCGACTCCTGGCTGCCGGTAACCGAGAAAGGCAAGGTGTTCGCGTTCCCGTACAGCCGTCCGGACGGTCTCAGCCAGGTGGTGTACGTGAACAAGGTATGGCTCGACAAGCTGAATTTGCCGATTCCGAAGACGATCGACGATTTTTACAACGTCATGAAAGCGTTCACCTTCAACGATCCCGACGGCAACGGGAAAAACGACACGTTCGGCCTGCTGACGACAAACAACGTCGACAACGGCGCGCGCACGTTCAAAGCCGCGTTTAATGCGGAGGCTTACTCGATTCGCGACGGCAAAGTGACGCCGCCCGAGATTACTCCGGAGTACAAGGCGTTTTTGAAATTCATGAACAAGCTGGTCAGCGATAAAATTCTCGATCCGGAGTTTCCGACCGTCACCTCGCCGATTTTTCAGCAAAAGTTCAAATCGCTCAAATACGGCGTCATCTCCGGCTTCTGGCATTATCCGTCCGGGCTGGAAATACCGAAGGAGGTCATGAGCCAGTACATCGCGCTCCCGGTCCCGACGCAGCCGGACGGCAAACCCGCCTTTTTCTCGTATCCAAGCCTCAACCGGCATTATGTAGCGATTCCGAAGACGACGAAAAACATCGATCAGCTGATGAAGTTTCTTGATTGGGCCGTCTCACCGGAAGGGATGAAGTTTTCGTTCCTCGGCGTTCCGGATTTCAACTACAAGGAAAGCGGCGGTAAAATCGAACTCGCCCAGCAGCTCGCACCGATCCACTGGTCGTTCTCGCTGGCCCGCACGGGACAGCTTACCGACGACGTCAAAAAATATATCGGCGTTGTCTATCCGAAGGAAGCCGTGGACAATCTCGAACTTGCGGCGAAAATCGGCAAACCCGACGTGCTGCGCGCAGCGCTGCCGTATTATCCGGAACTGGCCGGCTTTAACCTCAGCAAGATCACGAGCGAATACACGACCAAAGCGATTCTCGGCAATGCCGATGTGGACAAGACGTGGGACGACTACGTCAGCCGCTACATGTCCGCCGGCGGAGAGAAAGCGATTCAGTTCTGGACCAATTGGTACAACGCGGAAGGAAAAAATATCGTGAAGTGATGGCGACTGGAGACTGCCCATTCCGCTCCGGGCCGGGATGTCCGTGCGCATGTACCAAGACTGCCCGGTTCTAACCGTCGGCAGTCTCCGTTCACACTAAGGAGGCACGTCTTATGGGAAATTCGGTTCGATCGATTCAATTGGAGAAAGTGATGGAGCTTTCGCTCGGGCAAAAGCTCGGGCAGCTGCGGGCGATTCCAGTACGGACGGGAGGCAGCGAGCGTACGTTTCTGGCGGTGTATGCCGCCGATTTTGACGTCGATCCTTCGGTGAACATGTTCTTTTACCCGACGGATACGCTGAAAATGGCCCTGTTCACCGCCGCCGGCGAAATCCTGTGGAAACGCGAGCTGGGCCGTACGGTAGTCCCCGGCATTTGGTTTTGCCCGGTGTATGCATTTGATCTGGACGGGGACGGCATCGACGAAATTTGGTACGTCAACAATTTGAACGAGCAGCACCCGTTTGCGCTGCCGTTTTACCGGCTGGAGCGGCTTGATGCGCGCACGGGCGAGACGACCGGCCAGTGGCCGTGGCCGCACGACGGCGGCAAGGAAGAGCCGCTCAGCTGCACGTTCCGCCATTTCATTATGGGCGGTTACGCGCACGGAGAGCCGGTGCTCGTCACCGCGCAGGGCACGTATTGGAGCATGCGGCTGCAGGGCTGGAAGCCGGACATGACGCCGCGCTGGGAGCGGAACATCGCGAAGGACGATCCTGGAGCCCGCGGCAGCCATATTACGCCGGTCATCGATTTGAACGGCGACGGCGTCGACGAGCTGCTGTGGGGCGAGCGGTGCATCGAGCTGGATACGGGCAAGGAGCTGTTTTGCGCCGACCGCGACGTCTACAGCGGGCACTCCGACGTGATCCAGCCGATTTTGGACAGCCGCACGGGGAAGTGGTCGATTTTCACGGTTCGCGAATCCGACCCGGCGGCCACGCCGCGCGTCGTCATGTTCGACGATCAGGGGCAGCGGCTCTGGGGTGATGTCGACCACGGGCATATGGACATCGGCTGGGCGGCCCGGCTGCAGGACGACCGGAGCCACGTGACGATGGCGATCCGCATCGGCGCGAAGACGTGCGGGCCCGACGGACGGTTCCATCAAAACATGGACGAGTTCGTGTATGACGCCGCCACCGGAAAGACCTACACGCTCCCGTTCAGCGTGTATAGGACGATTCCCGTCGATCTGAACGGCGACGGCTATCACGAGCTCGTGCGCGGGATGCCGGCCGGGGACGGCGAGGTGTTCGACCGCCGCGGCGTCTCCTTCGGCAATGTCGGCGGCACCGTCGCCATGGCGTCGAAGCTGCTCGACCTGCCGGGCGAGCAAATCCTTTCGTTCCGTCCGGACGGCACGGTGACGATGTGGGCGGATCGGAATGCCGAGGATTCGGCGGAAGCGCTGGCCCGGTACAGCCATCCGTATTACAAAGCTTGCCAGCGGCTGTATGCGATAGGGTATAATTTGTATATCGTGGCCGGATTGTAAATTTTTTCACGGGGTGGTTGATCACAGGGGAGTGCTCGTTATGGCCTTCCGCCGATCGATCACCTCCTCGTTTTTCCATTTCATCGACCATTGGAGGAGAAGCGCACATGATTCCCGTCATGCAGGACAATTTCAGCCAGTTTTCGATCGGACCTTTCCCTTACGATCCGAAGCATTCCGCCATCGGCGAATATCATTATTACCCGTCCGAAGGCCATCACGGCGGCTGGTACGATCCTGTCGTCTACTACGGCTGGATGGGACCGACCTGGATTATTACGGAGGACGCCGGCGTCAAATATATGGAGCAGACGCGCCCGCAGGCGGCGATTACCGCCCATTGGCCGCTGCTCGTCAAAGGCGACGACAGCTGGCGCGACTATACGCTGGAGGCGACGGTCCGTCCGCTGTCGACGCGCTCGCACACAGGCATCCTGTTTCGCTACCAGCACGGGCGGCGGTATTATTTTCTCGGCTTCGAAGGCGGGAAACTCGTGCTGCTGAAGCGCGATCAAACGGTCGTAGCCGAGCTCGCCTCCGTACGATTCCCGTACGATTGCGACACCTATTATCGTTTAAAGGTTGTTTGCGACGGCCCCTTCATCCGCGCTTCCGTGGATGGCGCTGAGTTCCTTCAGGTAGAGGACTCCTCTTATTCTCACGGCAAAATCGGCCTGTCTTCGCGTATGCCCGCCCAATATGCCGATGTCCGCGTGACGATGACCGAGGAGCAGCATGCGCAGTGGATCGCCTTGGTTCGCACCGCTGCGTTGGAGCTGGCGCAGCAGCGCGGCGAGTATCCGCAGCCTCGCCTGTGGAAGTCGATCGACCTGAAAAATTTCGGCACGGCGCGGCAAATCCGCTTCGGCCATCTGACCGGCGGCAGCGAGCTGCAGATCGTGCTCGCCCAGCACCAGAAGCGCGGCCATAAGGACGCTTATGCCCACATCAGCTGCCTGACCGCCATCACGATGGACGGCGACGTGCTGTGGCAGCTCGGCGAGCCTAGCACGCTTGCCGACCATGCGCTGCTCTCGGCCGACCTGCCGTTTCAAGTGTGCGATGTCGACGGCGACGGTTATGACGAAGTGGTCGTGGCGCGCAACTTCAAACTGATGATTTTGGACGGCCGCACCGGCGAGGTGAAAAAGTCGGTGCCGACGCCGCTTTCCTCGTCGTCGCCCGAGCCGCTGTACAGCGTGCCGTTCCGCGAGTACGCGTTCGACCGGATCAATGTCGATGCGATCCGGATTTGCAATTTTTCCGGCAAACCGGCACCCAGCGACATCTTGATCAAAGACCGGTACAGCCGCGTCTGGGTGTACGATAACGAGCTTAGGTTGCTCTGGTCTTTTCACGAGGGAATCACCGGGCATTTCCCCTATACGGCGGATGTGGACGGCGACGGCAAAGAGGAGATGTTCATCGGCTACCATCTCGTCGATCACGATGGCCGCTTGCTCTGGACGCTGCCGGTGGAAACCGACCATACCGACGAGATTTTAATCGGCCGCTGGGACCCGTCGCGCCCGGACCCGCTGATCGCCATCGCCTCCGGCGAAGAAGGGTTTATGATCGCCGATCTGGACGGCAAGCTCGTGCACAAGCACATGATCGGCCACGCCCAGCGCGTCAGCGTCGGCAACTACCGGCCGGAACTCGAGGGGCTGGAGCTGTGCGTGTCGACGTTCTGGGGCGAGCAGGGCATCGTCTATTTCTTCGACGGCACCGGCCGGCTGCTGCACCAGTTCGAGCCGACGTGCAACGGCAACCTGATCACGCCGGTCAACTGGACCGGCGACGGCCGCGATCTCGTGCTGCTGAACGGCAATACGCAGCACGGTGGCCTGATCGACGGCCACGGGCGGCGCGTCGTCACGTTCCCGGAGGACGGCCACCCCGACCTGTGTGCGGAGGTGCTCGACCTGACCGGCGACGGCCGCGACGAAATCGTGCTGTGGGACCCGCAGCGCATGTACATCTACACGCAGGACCGCCCCGCTGAGGTGCAGCCTGTGGCTAGGCCGGATAAATATCCGCATTATAACGCTTCGAATTATCGCGGGGAATTCAACTACCCGCGGGGGTGATATTTATTTGGAAAGGATGAGAGTCATGCAACTGGCGACATCGACTAAAATTTTGATACATCGAAGATATTAAAATTTTAAGGAGATACCAGCGTCATGAAGATGAAAGCAGCCGCTTTGAAGCTGGCGATTGCGCTAACTATATGTTCTGCCGGATGTGCCGCGCCCCGGGTATCGGCGGAAGACTACGCAACCAGCCGGACGGAATTTCGCTCGCCACCGGCTTCTTCCGCCGAAGTCATTTCCATACAAGTAAACGGCCATAATTTGGCGCTCGAGCAGCCGCCTGTCACCGCGAACGGCAGTACGCTCGTCCCGTTTCGAAGCATATTCGAGGAGCTGGGAGCGAAGGTCGAATGGGACGGAAATACCTCGACTGTAACTGCAAGCAAAGGTCTGAATCTCATTTCGTTGACAATAGGGTCCAATACGGCAACCCGCAACAGCGAGCAGATCTTACTCGATGCTCCGCCTGTAAATCTTAACGGCAGTACTTTGGTGCCCGTTCGTTTTATCGCAGAATCTCTTGGCGCAAAGGTCGAATGGTCGGCGGATACGAGAACGGTTCGGATTTCGACGCAGCCCGAGGGCGTAAGTCCGCCGGCTTCGTCAAAATCCGCGGCCGATACGGTCCTGACCGGCACATTTGCGTATCCCTGGACCAATCCGTTAAACTTCGGCACGGCCGAAGTGAGCAAATTGGAGAACAGCCGTTATCATCTGCACGTTTCGGTCGTACATGGGTTTAGCCACAGTCTGGGCGAGCTCGACTCCGACTTCACCTTCGACGGCAAGGCGTTTATTTTCTCCAATCCGGAATACAGCAAGCTTACTATGGCTTTTACTGAAAACTCCATAACCATCGATTACCCGGGTGACGGCTTTGGCGGATATAACGCTGAACCCAAAGGGACATTTTATCTGCAAAATTCAGGAATTGACGATGCTCCATTTCTGACAAAACTTTATACCGATTTGCAAATCCCCGATTCGTACCGGCACGGTTTTACCGATGTATACACTTACCATATAGGCGGGACGCAGGATGCGCTGCTCGTTCGGTCTCGCAGCAGTATCAATCGCTCGAAAATCATCAGCGAAAATCTGGCAATCTATGATACGTCTTCGCAAAGCTTTGAACCTCTAGGAGAAATAACGGGGTATACCAAACATGATCTCGGCAAAAAGCTTGAAGCTTTTTCCGGGAGCGAGGAATTGATTTATGAGCTCTTGAATAAAGAATACGCCGACCGATTCACCGGGCTGCAAATGCAAAAATTCGATGATGGCGACCGGACTGCAGGCGATCCCGAACAGTTTCGTCTGACCGATGCCGAAGCTTTTTACGTAGTTACCGGTTCTGAGAATACAACTTCTATTTCCGAAAATTTTCGCGATCAAAATAACATCGGATCCATATTTCGGACTGAGGTCGATCACTCCGATGCCGATAGCGTTACCATTCATATTTATGAGCTTGTCCGCAACGGCAAGAATGACGAGCATACCGCGACTATCGATTGGCTTGAAGTAAACCGTTCGAACGGGCGAGTGAAGAGCATATTATTCAAATAGACGAATGATCGCTGCTAATAGGCGGTTTTTCCGCCTCTCGGCTGCCGACCCGCCGCCTGCGCGGACTGCCGCCGGTCTGTCAGCCGGTTTTACCCGCTCTCAGGCTCCGGCCCGACACTCCGGCACCGCTGAGAGGCGGTTCTTCCGCCTCTCAGCTGCCGACCCGCCGCCTGCGCGGACTGCCGCCGGTCTGTTAGCCGGTTTTACCCGCTCTCAGGCTCCGGCCCGACACTCCGGCGGCGCTGAGAGGCGGTTTTTCCGTCTCTCGGTCGCAAGCGGCACCGCACAAAAAATACCGTCAAAAGCGCCGCAACGCGCTTCTGACGGTATTTTTCACACTATGCCGCTCACACCGAAACCGGCCGGCGAAACGCCTCCAACGCCTGCCGAACCTCCGCGGCCGTATCCATCTCGAGGATGCGTTCGGCCAAAGCGACGCATTCGCTGCGCTTCATGTCCGTCACGACCTTCTTCACCCTGGTCAGCGAAGACGCGGACATGCTCCACTCGTGCAGCCCGAGGCCGAGCAGCAGCGGCGCTGCCAGCGGATCGCCCGCCATGCTGCCGCACATGCCGGTCCATATGCCGTATTTGTTCGACGCATCGATGACCGTTTTGATCAAACGAATGACCGCCGGATGGAAGTAGTCGTACAGATGCGCGACCTTCTCGTTCATCCGGTCGACCGCGACCGTGTACTGCACGAGATCGTTCGTGCCGATGCTGAAAAAGTCGACTTCCTTCGCGAAGCTCGGCGCCATCAGCGCCGCGGACGGAATCTCGATCATGATGCCGAGCTCGATCGTCTCGGCGACCGCCTTCCCTTCCGCGCGAAGCTGCTCCCGCGCTTCTTCGTACAGGCTGTGGGCTTGCCGCCATTCGTCCATGCCCGAGATCATCGGGAACATGATTTTGACGGTGCCGTATACGCTCGCCCGCAAAATCGCCCGAAGCTGGGTAAGCAGCAGCTCCTTGCGGTCCAAACAAAGCCGAATCGCCCGATACCCGAGGAACGGATTCATTTCCTTCGGCAGCTCGAGATACGGCAGCTCCTTGTCCCCGCCGATGTCCAGCGTGCGAATGACGACCGGTTTGCCCTGCACCGCCTCAGCGACCGCTCGATAAGCGGCAAATTGAGTCTCCTCGTCCGGCATGCTCGACTGTCCCATGAACAGAAACTCCGTCCGATACAAGCCAATGCCTTCGGCACCAAGCTCCAGCAATCCCTGAGCTTCTTCCACCGTGCCGATGTTCGCCGCCAGCTCGACGCGGAAGCCGTCCTTCGTGACCGCTTCGCGAGCAGCGTACGCCGCCAGCTCGACCCGCTCCGCTTCTTCCCGCTCCAGCTGCTGCAAATACGAAGCTTTCGTCCCCTCGGAAGGGTTCACGAAGCAGCGTCCTGTCGTACCGTCGATCACGATCTCGTCGCCATGCCGGATCGCATCCACCGCGTCGCCCAAACCGAGCACAGCTGCAATCCCCAAGGAGTTTGCGAGAATCGCGGTATGAGATGTTTTTCCCCCGATG
Source organism: Paenibacillus hamazuiensis (assembly GCF_023276405.1). Classification (NCBI taxonomy): domain Bacteria; kingdom Bacillati; phylum Bacillota; class Bacilli; order Caryophanales; family Paenibacillaceae; genus Paenibacillus; species Paenibacillus hamazuiensis. The sequence goes on along the minus strand of NZ_JALRMO010000001.1, from coordinate 7,208,803 downwards.
CGTGTGACGAAGCCGAGCACCTTGTTTTTATCGAGCTGCACCGTATCGGAAGGCGTCAAATCGTCGGCGACGAGAATGACCTGTTCCCGGATGTCGGAAAGCTCGGTCCCTTTACGTTCGGACAGCTGCGCAAACAGCCGGTTCCCCACATCGCGGACGTCCGCCGCCCGCTCCCTCATATATTCGTTAGCCATGCCTTCGAAAAGCCCGGCGATCTGCGTCACAATTTGATGAACCGCCGTTTCCGCCGTCCATCCGTCTTTTTCGATCAATTTCTCCATCGGCGGAAAGAAGGTCGGGTCCTGCAAAAAGCTGATCTGCCCTTTCAGGATGACCGCCTTTTCCTCCCCCAGTGTGCTCACGGCACGCTCAATCAAAGCCTGCAGCTCTTCCTGGCAGCGGGCTTTCGCCTGCCGGAGCCGCTCGATTTCGCGGGTGGGATCGTCGGTTTTCTTCTTCTCTATATCCGTCAATCGGACCGGCGCGTATACGAAGGCTTTCCCTATCCGGATCCCCGCCGACACCCCGAGCCCTTGCAGCTGTTTCTCCTCCATAGTTGCTCCTCCTATCCCTTTAAGCGCCGGAGGCGCCTTGCCTTGAATCAGGCTTCCCCGAAGCCGCTCTCCACCAGGGACGTCAGCGCATCCAGCGCCGCCTCCGCATCGGAGCCTTCCGTAGCGATGGTGATGACCGAGCCTTTTTCCAGCCCGAGCGTCATCAGCCCCAAAATGCTTTTGCCGTCCACTTCCGTATTGTCCGCGTCTTTGTGCACGATCACCTTCACGTCGGACTGAAAAGAAGCGGCTTTCTCGGTAAACAGCTGGGCCGGGCGAATATGGAAACCGGACTCGTTCCGGATCGTTACGTCTTTAGTTAACATGGTAAATTCATCTCCTGATTAAATGTTAAATGTTTTGCAAAATAGCGGTCAATTGCTGCGGCTCGGTTACGCTGAGCAGGCTTTCGCGGAACTGCTCGTCGATCAGCTTGCGGGACAAGGCGATCAAAATTTGCAAATGCTCGTTGCCCGCAGCCGCCTCCGGCACCGCGATCATAAAGACGATCGATACCGGATTCCCGTCGAGCGACTGCCAGTCAAGCGGCTTCGCCAGCTTGGCGAACGCGAGGCCCGGCTTCGTGACGCCGGCGGATTTGCCGTGGGGAATCGCTACCCCGAAGCCGATCCCCGTCGATCCGGTTTGCTCGCGCTTCAGAACCGCATCCAAATACGCGGCTTTGTCGCCGATGCAGCCGGCTTTCTCGAGTCCGTCGATCATCGCGCGGATGCAGCTTTCTTTATCCGATGCGTCCAGCGGTATCATAATGCTTTGTTCATGCAGAAGTCCTTGAATGTTCATGGCTAAGCTCCTCCTCAAGTAAAGGGGGAAAGCCGTCCCCGGCTTCCCCTAAAAATGTGAAATGGTTTATTCTTGTACAGCTGCGACCGGTTTTTTCAAAATGTTCAGCACGATCGCCGTAACGACGGTTCCCGCGATGATTGAGACAGCGTACATCCCGAGGTGGCCTACCGCGTTCGGAATCGGCAGTACGAAAATGCCGCCGTGCGGGGCGCGAAGCGTTGCGCCGAATACCATGGACAGCGCGCCGGTCAGTGCAGAGCCGGCTACGGTCGCCGGAATGACGCGGAACGGGTCGGCGGCCGCAAACGGGATGACGCCTTCGGTAATAAACGCGATGCCGAGAACGGATGCCGCTTTGCCGGCATCGCGCTCCTCTTTCGTGTACTTCTTCGGCGCGAGCAAAGTAGCCAGCCAAACGCCGAGCGGAGGCGTCATGCCTGCCGCCATCACGGCCGCCATCGGTCCGTACACGTCGCTCGCCAGCAAGCCGACGGCGAACGTATAGGCCGCTTTATTGACAGGGCCGCCCATATCGAACGCCATCATCGCGCCGAGCAAAATGCCGAGCAGCACGGCGTTCGTCGAACCGAGCGTTTTCAGCCAAACGGTCAATCCGTCCATAATCGCCTTAACCGGTTCCCCTATGACATAGATCATTAATAGTCCCGTTACCCCGGTGGCAATGAGCGGTATGAGCAAAATCGGCTTAAGGCCTTCCAAATTCCGCGGCAGCTTGATGTAGTCCTTCAGCCATTTTGCAACGTAACCGGCCAGAAAGCCGGCGATGATGCCGCCGAGGAAACCCGCGCCGATTTTCGAAGCGAGCATGCCGCCGACAAGCCCTGGCGCAAGCCCCGGCTTCTCTGCGATCGAGAAGGCGATAAATCCGGCCAAAATCGGCACCATCAAGGCGAAAGCCGCGCCGCCGCCGATGTCCATCAACGCAGCAGCGAGTGTGCCTTGCTGCTTAAACGCCTCGATGCCGAAGACAAAAGACAATGCGATCAAGAGACCGCCGGCTACGACGAGCGGCAGCATGTTGGATACGCCGGTCATCAAGTGCTTGTAAGGGCCCGAGCGCGTGGCGCTGCGCTGCTTCTTGGCTTGCTCGACCTGCTTCAGCAGATCGTCCGATGGAGCGGCAGCCTGCTTGCTCAGCGCTTCCTCGAGCAATCCCGCCGGATTTTTGATCGCCTGGGCTACCGGCACCTTCACGACAGGTTTGCCGGCGAAACGGTTTTCCAGTACGTCGGTATCCGCCGCTATAATAATAGCGTGAGCTTCGGCGATTTCTTGTTCGGTCAGTTCATTTTCTACGCCGACCGCGCCGCGCGTTTCCACTTTAATCGGAATTTGCTTCTCTTTGGCCGCCTTGGCCAGCGATTCAGCAGCCATATACGTATGCGCCACGCCGGTGGGACAAGCTGTCACGGCTAGAATCTGTTTCATAGTTTGCCTCCTGCAGTCATTTTGTATTTCCCGTTATCCCAAAGACCATATCTCCACGCCGCCCAGGTTCGCCTTCACCTCGGACAGCGTGCAAACCTCGGTTCCCGGCTTGGAAGCCGTCACCGTTCCTGCCGCCGATGTCCATCTGGCGATGTCCTCCGGCGTCATGCCGTGCAGCAAACAGTAGATCAGCGCGGCTACCATCGAATCGCCGGCGCCTACGGTGCTTTTCGGCGAAATCGGGAACGGCTTGGCGCGTATCGCTTCGTTGGCGCTGACAAGAATCGAGCCTTCGCCGCCAAGCGATACGATGACATAGGCGATGCCTTTATCCGTTAGCCTTCGCGCTGCAGCCACGATCTCCTCGTCCGTGAGAAACGTTTCGCCGAACAGCGCCTCCAGCTCGTGAATGTTCGGCTTCACCGCATACGGCACCGCTTCGATGCCCTGTACGAACGGCTCGCCGTCGGCATCGAGCACGGTGCGTGCCCCCGCCTCATTGGCTATCCCGATCAGCGTTTTGTAAAAATCGGCCGGTGCGCCGGGCGGCAAGCTGCCTCCCAATACGACCAGAGGAACTTCCCTTACCGCCGTTTTGAAAGCGGCAATAAACTCGTTTAACGCTTTCGCGTCCGCCGTAAAGCCGGATTCGTTAAGCTCGGTCGTTACCTTGGTACCCTCGTCGTATATTTTCAAATTCGTCCGGGTCTCCCCTTCCGTTTCGATGAACGTGTAAGGGATGCCCAGCGCGTTTAGCTTATCCGCAATCACTTTGCCTTGATGGCCTGCGGTAAGCCCGCCCGAGACGACATCGACGGCAAAATGCTTCAGCACTTTGGCGACATTGATTCCTTTGCCTCCGGCATCTGTTCTCCAGTCCTTGATCCGGTTCAGTCCGCCCGGCGTAAAATCCTCCACCGTCACGGTTTTATCCAAAGCAGGGTTGAGCGTAATCGTCAAGACGGAAGAGTTCATGGTCTAGCCCCTCCGCTGCCGGCCACCGAGACCTCGATGCCCGCTTCCTCCAGCACTTTCAGCGCGCTGTCCGAAATGCCGTCATCCGTGATGCAGTGATCGATGTCGGACAAATCGGCCACCTTCGCAAAGGAAACCCGGCCGAACTTGCTGTGATCCGCAAGCAAAATCACCTGCTTGGCGCAGCGGTAAATGCATTTCTTCGCCGAAGCCTCCAGCATGTTGGGCGTAGTCAGCCCGATCGCCGGGTCGATGCCGTTAATGGCGACGAACGCTTTATCGACAAAGACCGATTCCAGCGCTTTCTCGGTTAATGGCCCGACCATAGCCAGTGTCTCATGTCGCAGTGTCCCGCCGGTCAGCACCAGATCGATGCCTTTCTGCGCGGCAAGCTCTTGAGCGACCATCACCGAATTGGTGACCACCGTGAGCTGCTTGAATGCTTTCAGCTGTTTTGCCAAATAATAAGTCGTCGTTCCCGAATCGAGCACGAGCGTATCGCCTTCCTGGATCAGGGCCGCGGCTTCCTTGGCAATCGCCTCCTTCTGTGCGCGGTATCTATCTTCTTTTTCCACGAAAGAAGGTTCCGAGTTATCGCTTAATAACGCTACCGCTCCTCCGTGTGTGCGCCGCAGCTGGTTCGCTTCCTCCAAAATCTTCAGATCCCGGCGAACCGTCGATTCGGACACTCCAAAAAGCTGAGCCAGTTCCTGTACGGAAGCTCTTTCTTTCGACTGAACGTAATCGGCGATCTTCTGCTGGCGTTCTTCCTCAAACAGCATGGGGATCCCTCCTGTTTCCACCCGATTTCATGCTTATATGAGACCACTTACGTGATCGTTTATTCTCATTTATGATTATATGTGATTGTTAATGGATTGTAAAGCGCTTTCCAATTGAAAAATTTATGGAAATCAGTCACATATGAGCAAATACCGTCACAAGCAGCAGCCGCCAGCGATTTGTCGCTTAGTATCTCCTCCAAAACGCTTCGGAACCCTGTTATTGTCGAGTCAGCGCCTGTTTGATCCGAGTGTGCCGGGAAACCATAATATGAATTGACAGTTATATAACCCTGCGTTTATAATTGGTGTGACGTAAAAGGAGGGCGATCGCCTTGTTAGACACCTATGCCGTTATTGCCGAGCCTTCCCGCAGGCGCATCCTGGACAGGCTGCTTAAGTCCGATTCCAGCGTCACCGAGCTGGTCAGCGACCTGGGAATGTCGCAGCCCTTGATCTCCAAGCATCTGCGCACGCTCCGCGCCAGCGGCCTTGTCCGGGTCAAAGTCGAGGCGCAGCGCCGCATCTACTCTCTGGATGCCGGTCCGCTCGCGGAGATCGACGAATGGCTCAGCGCTTACCGGATGACATGGAATCGGCACGTAGACAAGCTGGCGGAGCATTTGGACCGAAGAAAAAAATTACGGGAGGAAGCCCAACAATGAATTCACACGTTTTTGAAAATCCCCGGCTGGACCGGGACGGAGACGAATGGGTGCTTGTGCTTGTCCGGACCTTGGAGCATCCTTGCGAGGAAGTATGGGATGCGCTCACCCAGGCGGAGCAAATTCCGAGCTGGGGGCCTTTTACGACGGACAGGGATTTGACCGTTCCCGGAGCGGTACAGCTGGCGCATATCGACATGCCTGAGGCGGAAGAGGTGCCGGGGTATGTCCTGGAAGCGAATGCCCCGCACCTGCTCGTCTTCAAGTGGGGCGACGATATTTTGCGCTGGGAACTGAGCCGCGATGGAGAGAAGACTATCCTGACTTTGCGCCATCGTTTCGCGGACCGCCAGCAGGCACCGTCTTATGCGGCGGGATGGCACCTTTGCCTCGACGGCCTTGCGGGTACGCTGGCCGGCAAGCAGATGCCTTCCATGGTGGGGCATAACGCGATGAATTTCGGTTGGCCGGAGCTGCATAAGCGATATGCGGAAATCCTGGGGATTCAATTGCCCTGAAGCCTGATAAGCAACTCTACCCGGACGAAAGAGGGAATGTATCGTGAACAACCTTACGAAAATGAAAATACTCCGGCCCGCCGGAGAAGTATTTGAAGCTTTCGTTGACCCGGCCAAAATCGGCGGTTTCTGGTTTTCATCCAGTTCCGAACGATGGGAGGCGGGCAAAACGATTACACTCCGTTATGACGAGTATGGCGCCCAGGGCGATATCGACATTGTGGAGATCGAGCCAAGCAGGAAAATCGTTTTCCGGTGGGGGTACGGGGAGGCCGTGCATGTTGTGACGATTAAGCTGACAGAATCGGAGGACTCGGGCACCATCGTTGAAATCAACGAAGAAGGATTTAACGAAAACGATCCCGATCTGATCGATCAATTGGTAGGCAACAAAGAAGGCTGGGTCTACATGTTAACCTGTTTAAAAGGTTATCTGGAGTTCGGCATTACCGGCCTGAGGGCGGCGCTGGTCAAGTAACTGTAAGCACCTCGGCACGTTTCGGATTGAAAGCCCCGGATTTAGTTTAAAAAACGGATATAACCGGATCCTAAGGGATACCCGTTATAATGAGTCCACATCCGTGCTGATTCAGCGCGGATTTTTTTTGCGGTTCAACATAGCAGGCGATCACCAAACATAGAGGAACTCACATTCGCTATTCTCGGGAAAATAAGCACATCCGGAAAATAGAGGAACTGAGATGCGTTAATAAACGGAATATCGCTTGATGGCTGGAAAAACAGGAAAATAACGCATCCGAGTTCCTTTATTCTTGGCGAATCCGTCTAAATGGCCATTATAGCGCACTGCAGTTCCTTTATGACCCGGGATAGACGCAGCAAGCTGTTTGGACTTAACCTGACAACATTGGGCGAAAGCCCCCGGTCAGTAGGTCCAATGCACGCTGAGCTCTAACGGAAACAAAAGCTGTTACGCAGAAGCCGCCGCGGATGAGAACCGGGCGGCCCATTAAGCTATCGGGTACTTCAACGCTTAAGCATATTTGATGATATTGGCCACGATGACGAACACGGCGCCGATCGCCAGCCACATCAGCATGAGCGGCCAGAAGAAGCGGACCCACTTCTGGTAAGTGATCCCCGACACCGCCAAGCTTCCCATCAAAGCCGAAGAGGTCGGCAAAATCATGTTCGAGATGCCGTCACCGAGCTGGAAGGCCAGCACGGAGGTCTGCCGCGTAACACCGAGCAGATCGGACAGCGGCACCATGATCGGCATCGTCGTGACCGCCATGCCTGTGCCCGATGTGATGAACACGTTCATCACGTTCTGGAAGACGTACATCCCCAGCACCTGCACCGAGCCCGGCAGCTCGCCTACGAGCGCAGCGAGGCCGTTCACGATCGTATCGATGACATTGCCGTGATCGAGCACGACCATGATCCCTCTGGCGATCCCGATGATAAACGCGCCGTACGTAATGGAGCTTGCGCCTTTTACGAATTCGCTTGCGATCCGGCTCGGCCCGAAGCCGGCACAGAAGCCGGAGATGACGCCCATCGTGAGGAAAAGAGCGCCGAGCTCCTCCATCCACCAGCCTTTTTTGGAAACGCCCCAAATGAGCAGCGCAAATCCGATTACAATCGCCGCAATGGTGAGGTAGTGCTTCAGCTGCATCGTCGGCAGCTTGGAGAAGTCGACTTTTTCCGTTACGGCGGACTGCTCCAGATCGTACACGAGTCCTTGAGCCGGGTCTTTTCTCACCCTGCCGGCATATCGGACCAAGTACAGGCTTGTCACCGTAATCAAACAGACAAGTAAAATGATTCGCAGCCATGCTCCCGAGAACATAGGTACTTGAGCGATTGCCTGCGCCAGACCGACGTTAAACGGATTCAGGATACCCGCCGTGAAGCCGCAGGAGGCCCCCAGGGAAATCATCGCCGTTCCCGTCAAGGCGTCGAAGCCGAGCGCCCGGGCGATGGCGATGCCGATCGGCACGAACACCATCACCTCGGTCGACATCCCCATCGTGAAGCCGCCGACCGAGAACAAGGTGAGGAAGACCGGAATAACCCACTTCCCTTTGTTAGCGAACGTTTTGGCCACCCTCGCAGTCACCGCTTCAATCGTGCCGGTGGACGAAATGATTTGAAACGCCCCGCCGATAATGAAGATAAAAAAGACCACATCGGCCGAATCGATCAGCCCATGAACGATCGATTTCGGAATTTCGACCGGCTGCACCGGGCTCGGATCGACATGATGATAGGAGCCGGTAACCAGCAGCGATTTGCCTGTCGCTTTATCTTTAACGCGGTCGAACTTGCCGGCCGGGACGGCATAGGTCAGCGCTGCCGCCACAAAAATCAAAATAACCAGAATGACGAACGTATGAGGCATTTTAAACCGTTTGCGTGAACCTGATGTTGCCATATTACCCAATCCTGCCGCCCTCTTTTCTTTGCTGTTTCCATTCTTCAAACTCGCTGCGTACGCGCCTCAACGCCTCCGGGTCGGCACACAGATCGAATGCGGTCATGGCGAGCGCCTTGGCCGCCCGGTTTAACTCGATCATGCCCTCTTCCGCCCCTGCAAGCCGGGCGAATTCCGGCGTATGCGTCGTTGCGTCGCCAAGACGAATGTACGGATGTATCGCCGCCGTCAGTTGGCTGACGTTGCCGATGTCGGAGGAGCCGACCCCGCCTTTTTGCGGCGGCTCGCTGACTTCGATGCCCATGCGCTCCAGATTTTTTTGGAACAGTCCGGCCATGACCTTGTTGTTGTTACGTTCCGCATAGATGAGCCCTTCCGCGATGTCAACCGTCGCCCCGACGCCTTCCGCCGCGTGCCGCACGGCCCGGTATGCTTTCTCCCGCACGGTTTCCAGCTCCTCGACATTCGCCGCTCGCAGGATGAACACCGCCTCACACAGCTCCGGCACGACGTTCGGCGCATCTCCGCCCTTGGTGATGATTCCGTGAATCCGTACGTCTTCCTTCATAAACTGCCGCAGCGCATTGATCGCCACGAAAGCGTTAATGAGCGCATCCAGCGCGCTGATGCCCTTCTCCGGCGCGGATGAAGCATGGGCCTGCTTCCCGTGGAAGGTGAAGGTCGCATCCACACAAGCGAGCGCGCCGCGCAGCACCATTGTTTTATTCTGCGGATGGCACATCATGGCCGCATCGATCCCGTCGAGCACGCCTTCGTTGCACATGACGATCTTGCCCCCGCCTTCCTCCTCCGCCGGCGTGCCCAGTACAATAATTTTGCCCGGCAGCTCAGGACAGGCATCTTTGAGAGCAAGCGCAGCGCCTACGGCGGCCGTGCCGATCAGATTGTGGCCGCAAGCGTGCCCGATCGCGGGAAGCGCATCGTACTCCGCAAGAAGGGCCACGGTCGGCCCGCCCGGCATTCCTTCCCAAGTGGCGCGAAACGACGTTTCCAGCCCGGCGATCCCCAGCTCCACATCGAAACCCGCTTCCACTAAAGGCTCCGTCAGCCAGCGCTGCGCCTGATGCTCATGGAAGCTGAGCTCCGGATGAGCATGAATTTGCAAGGCGATTCGCCGCAGCTGTTCATCCCGCGCATCCACGGCACGTTCAATCCACTGTTTCTGCCGGTTCAGCTCGTCATTATTCATTAGTTCCCCCAACCTTACACCGAATATTTATGCAACTTTATGAATCATTGTAGCGGTCCGGCAGGAATAAGTACAATTAATAGTTTTTCGCGCTTTGCCTAAAAAAATTTTATGGATCCGAGCTGAGCTGCAAGGGTCTGCCTTATCTTTCCAACCAAAAATCCGTTGCACTTGCCTGCCGAATTGCCTCTTCCATGCTGCTTATTCGTTAACTTCAGCTTCTAAATTATTGCAAGGAACATGCGGGAAAGAATATTTATGCATACCACCGTTCAAAAAAAATAAGGCCCCGAAGGACCTTATGAAGTATGTTCGGTTTTCATAAATTGAACAAAGCGGTCGACAATCGCCAGCGACAGAGAGGTTTCCTGATACAGCATCCAAGTATTCCGCTTGATCGGCTCACCGTTCTTGCGGATTAAGTCGACGGTATGCAGCCCGTCCTCCGGAGAGACAAATACGCCGGGCACGATGGAGTACCCCAGCCCGTGTTTGACCATTTCCTTACAGGTTTCATAAGCATCCACCTGCATCGTAATCGTCGGCGGAGCATCATAGCGTTCGTGCCACCAGGCTTGAATCGTTTCGCTTAAGCGGGACGGCGCCGGGCTCGCCGCTTTGATTTTCGGCTCTTTGTAATGAATTTGCGGCAGCTCCGGAAGACGTTCCAGATCAAGCGCTTCTTTGGAGATAATGCAGATCGACTCATCATGCAGGAGGCTTTTGGCGCCATGCCAGGAATACTCGCCCCGCACCACACCCACATGGATTTCTTCCTGGTGCAGCTGGTCGAGAATCTCCGGACTCAGCGCGCAGGTCACATTGATCTGTACGTCGGGGTAATGATCCTTGAACTTTTTGAGCAGCGGGGGAAGCTTGTACAAACCGAAGTAGCTGGCCACACCGAGCCGGAGGGTGCCTTTGACTTCATTGCGCATGTTCGTGATGTAATCTTTCATTTTATTCAAATCGTCGAGCGATTTTTTCGCATAGGCGGCCAGGTATTCGCCTTCCGGCGTCAGCTTGGCGCCCTTGGCATTTTTAACGATGATGGGAACGCCGAATTCTTTTTCCAGCTGATGGAGCCTGTACGTTAACGCCGGTTGGGTGATGTACAGCCGCTCCGCCGCTTTCGTCAGGCTCTGCTCCTCCATCAGGTACTGCAGCAGAACGCAATCCTTCTCGTTCAAGTTACCCGCTCCCTTTCCTCAAGAAACCCCGTCTGGCGCAGCACTCAAGCTGTCTCCGATACATAGGGTTCATGCTGCTTCTATTCTAACAGAGGAGGGGCCGGACACCAAAAGTCGCTCCTTTAACGAAACCGGAACACGCGGTTCATCTGCTCTATAACGAGTAACAGTTGCGGGTGCTTTTTTCGATATGGAGCCCTGAAGAGGGGGTATGGATAAATAGGTGTCCCCCATCCATAACATATTTAGGCTTATAACTAATCCTATTCCTGCCAGGTCACTGGTTTATCGAGTATGACGCCATCCGTCCCCACCCATTGACGGAGACTGCCCGCTTGAACTTGAATAACGATGAAAAACAAATCACCGGTACCATTATTGCGAAGCGTGCGTTCGCCTTCGGGAGAAACACGAACAGTCGTTCCTTCCTTCACATCAAAAATTTGTCCATCCACCTGAAACTGACCGTGGCCGCCAATAAAAAGATATAGCTCCTCATTCTCGCGATGTGTGTGATAGAACGGGATAGAACCTCCCTCCGGCAGTTGGTTCAGTGAAACTTCCATGCCGGTTAGTCCAAGCCTGTCCTTCAAAAAGTACTTACCCGGGATAGGGTCCTTCGACATACTCAATAGACCGCTAAAAGAACCCGCTTCTACAACGCTAAAATTATTTCCATTCATCTGTAAACTTCCTTTCAATATGAATTAATTACTCCCCAAGTATAGTTTGTGTACTTGCAAATTGCAATTACA